>DATGSG010000058.1:0-10574 GCA_035302925.1 Virgibacillus sp.
AATGAGTATTGTTGTTGAAACATAGACAACAGTGCTGCAGCATCATCACATAGTGAACAAACTTCTTTCGTATAAAAAATAACCTTTGCCATATTAAATCCTCCTGTTGCTGTAGAGTTAATTCCATTGATTCGGTGTACCGAGTTTCTTTACCTTATTGATTAGATCGCCTTATATCTCCTCTACACTCTATTCTGACACATTTCATGGGAATATTCATTAAAAAACAAAGCTTCTTTTCATCCTTTTTTATGATCCACTTTCTTTATGCTGAGGATAGATTGGAAGACACACGTTCATCACGCACCATTATATTTCTATAGGAGGAAGTTATGAGTAGAAGACAACAGGCTCAATTAAGAAAAGATGTCGCTCCATTTGAAAAGTCCAACACAAAATCAAGCATTAGACAACTTATAAATACAATTTTACCATTTCTTTTATTATGGTTTCTTGCGTATCAAAGTTTAAGTATTTCGATTTGGGTAACGATTGGATTGGCGGTTATAGCGGCTGGATTCGTCATTCGAATCTTCATTACTTTCCATGACTCTACCCATTATTCATTCTTTAAAAATAATAAAGTCAATCGAATTGTCGGTACACTTACGGGGATTATCACGCTATTCGCTTATGAAAAGTGGAAGCGAGAACATGCCATTCATCACGCAACAAGTACTGACAACTCCCACGGCTAAAGCCGTGGGAGTTGTCGGATTTAAGGAAATCAAAGATCAGATGAAAAATACTGCGAGTGAGATTTCAATCACATCTCGTCCGAACGAAGTTCAAGAAAAGTAAATCATCTTGATTCAAGATAAAGATAAAGTGTTGATCAGTCTGATTATTTCATGCTGATCAGCGCTTTTTTTGTTATACTAGTAGGAAGCAAGACAATTCCTGAAACCGTTAAGGAGGGATCATATGAAGAAGTGGTATCAAATTTTTCCAAAGAATACAGGCCTTAGTCTGTATGTCTGGCTCATATTTTGTATCTTGCCTTTTTATTTTTTCTTTAAGTCATCATCTAAAATTGATGTGGCGATTGGATTTCTAATGGTCTTATTATTCTTTACTGCTTATCGATTATCCTTTATATCAAAAAGCTGGTTTGTTTATATATGGGTAAGTGTAGGTATGGCGATCAGTATCTTTATGACATTGTTTTTTGGCTATATTTACTTTGCCTTATTTCTTGCCTTTTTCATTGGAAACATTAAAAGTAAAGCTGGTTTTATCACCCTATATGTTGTACATCTTGTCACAACGATTATTACCTTTAATATTGATATCTTCTTCAATATGGATAATTTTTTATCGCAATTACCCTTTATCGTTATTTGTTTGCTTGGTGTGATCCTGTTGCCATTTACCATATATAATCGTAATAAACATGAAGAATTAGAAGCATTATTAGAGGATGCGAACGAGAAGATTTCTAATCTCTTAGTGATGGAGGAACGACAACGGATTGCTCGTGATTTACATGACACATTGGGACAAAAACTTTCTTTAATTGGTTTAAAAAGTGATTTAGCTGGTAAACTAATCGATTCTCAACCGATAAAAGCGAAATCGGAACTACAGGATATTCACCAAACCGCTCGAACAGCCTTACGGGAAGTTCGGGAAATGGTTTCCAATATGCGTAATGTCAGATTAAAAGATGAGCTCATTCGCATCAAACAATTACTCCATGCTGCTCGAATTGAATTCGAAATTATCGGGGAACCTATCGAGCTTACAGATACAACATTATTAATTGAGAATGTACTTAGCATGTGCTTAAAAGAAGCCGTAACAAATGTAGTCAAACATAGTAAAGCGAAAATCTGTAAAATTTTTATCGAACAATCTCCCAAGGATACACTCATTACAGTTCAAGATGATGGGATTGGCATTTCAAATGAAATTAAAACCCATAAAGGACATGGACTAGCTGGGATGAAGGAACGGTTGGAATTTATGAATGGCGGTCTAGAAATAGATGATACAAATGGAACGACATTAACGATTCGCATACCAAATGTCATTATACAGCCGAAATAGGAGGGAATAAGATGATTCAAATTGTTATTGCTGAGGATCAAGGAATGTTGCTTGGAGCACTTGGATCACTACTCGATTTAGAAGACGATATGGAAGTAGTCGGCAAAGCAAAAAATGGACAACAAGCACTTGATTTAGTAAATAAATTTAATCCCGATATTTGTATTATGGATATTGAAATGCCGATTATGAGTGGACTTGATGCCGCATATCAATTGAAGGACCATATGTGTAAAGTTATTATCTTAACTACTTTTGCAAGAACAGGATATTTTGAGCGGGCCCGTCAGGCGAATGTAGCTGGCTACTTATTAAAGGACAGTCCAAGTGAGGAACTGGCAGATTCAATTCGTACGATTATTGCTGGACGACGCATCTATGCGCCTGAATTAGTTGATATGGCTTATGGTAATAAAAACCCATTAACAGAACGGGAAGAACAAGTAATCGAACTCATCGCTGAAGGAAAAGATACGAAACAAATTGCCAGTGAACTATTTATTACTAATGGTACCGTTCGTAACTATATTTCTGTCATTCTTGATAAATTGGAAGTGAGCAATCGTATCGAGGCTATCTCACGCTTTAAAGATGAAGGCTGGTTTAAATAGCAGCCCCTTGCCATTCCCACCCCATTAAAAAACGAACAGTTTTTAGTCACTGTTCGTTTTTAATCTATTTTCTACTTAACTTTTTGGATTCTGGTCCTCATCTTTTTCATCATCAGACATCAAATCTTTTGTCGCTTTCTTAAACTCTTTTAATGTACTACCCGCCGCTTTCCCAATCTCAGGAAGCTTTGATGGACCAAAAATAATTAAAGCAACAACAAGGATTAAAATCAGACTTGGAATACCGATGTTTTGCATATGATCACTCCTCTATTTTTTTGTACAATGACCTACAATTTCTCCCATGCATGCCATATAATAAGGTATAAATTCTTTGAAAAACGGATCTGTCAATTTACCCTTATTGCGTTCCCACAGTTTCTCTATACCCGGCTCTAAATAGGTGTGATACATTTCGTGTTGCGATTCTCTTAATTGACCCGCTAATTCACGATCACCTTTCTCGAGGGCCTTTACTTCTTCAGAAGCTGCGGCCGTAATAAATGCCGTTAAACTACCAAAGTGATCAGGTAATTCCTCTTGCTCCAATGGATAATAAAAACCTAATTTATCGAACGTCCCGATGAGGCAAAGCAAATCTTGTTTTGCTTGCACCTCTTCTTTCTCTGACTTCCCTTGATAACTGGATAGATAGGGTGGAACAAAATAAATACCGGGAATAGCAAAGTAATTATCGTGCCACTGTTCGGTTTCTTTCCGTTCGTAATATTGATGAAATGGAAACTCTTTAAGCAGATCAGCTGGTAGTTGATTTACTGTTTCCTCATATTCATCCCAATTGCCAAACCAAATATGCGTAAATAATTGACTTAAAAGCACTTGTCCATAAGTTTCTTCTATTGTATGGGTCACCCGAACAACCTCCTCATAGTGAGCATTTCCAACTCTTATAAAGCGATTCATTTAATTGAATGAATTTCATAATTGCCAAAATCAGCAACATCGATACGGCATGTAGTTAAGAAAGGATCAACGAAACTATATGTTGTAGCGGTGTTGCATTAAACGGGTATTATGAAATTCATTTAATTATACCTTTTTTATATCTACAAACATATCTAATTGACCTGGCGATCCACCAATCTCGTCATATATTACACCATTTTTCATCGTTTTATCCACTTCTGTCATTTTATTAACAATAAACCCTTCACCACGCCCACTAGCAAATCCAGACTCCTCATGCATTGGTTCGTCAAATTCAAATGGTGTATGGTTATATATTGGTAATTTATTTTCCTTTTTCCCATCTACGATTTGCCGTGTTACACCGTAACCTGTTTGGCCCATATTATATGCCGCACCGACAACCCCTGGTGCAATTCCTTCGGTGATTGAAACGGTACCTTCCATTGCGATATCTTTATTGAAGATATTTACCGTATCACCCGTCTTTAATCCACGCCGATTTGCATCAATAGAATTTATCCAAATATAGTTATCTGAACGTATTTCTCGAAGCCATGCATTACTTATATTTCGGTATGTTCCCATATTTCTCGCCTTCCAATTAATAAATTGTAAAGGCATCTCTGTCTGAACCTTTTCACGATCAAAGGTTTTTGTTTCTTCGAATAAAGGAATCCCTTCAAAATGGTCACCGTTAAATGTGTTCTTACCGGCTGCTACGCCTTCATCATAAAAATCAGCTTGGCCACCAAATTGATATTTAATATGGTTTCCTACATACCCGCTACCTTCGCTTTCAAATCGACCACCACGATTTAATACGTAGACGACTTTTGCCCACTCCCCAGGTTTTACCGCTTGCTTCCATTTCTCTAAATCAAAATACTTTCCTAACGCTTTCTTTCTCGCATTAACAAAGATCGTTTTTTCTCGTGAATTTGCATCGGGAACAGGTTCGCCATCATAAGCGATATTAGCTACTCTTTTTATATAATAATCTTCCTCATGATGCAGTGAACTTCCATCAGGAAATGCATGATCACCTACACCCGGAAGATCCATTAATTTAGCCATCTCTATGACACTATTTTCAAAAGAACGTACATTAGGAAATACCCGAGTTACCGGTTGATACACACTAGCTAATTTTGTAGTGATATTAGGATAAATTCCTTCTCTGCCCCAGCGTTCTAAATATACTGTATCAGGTAAAATAAAATCAGCATACTTCGATGAATCACCAATATGTACGTCAGACGCTACGAATAATGGCAAAATCTCAGGGTTTTTTAGCGCCTCTTCTTGTACATGTCCATTTGGTGCTGATAATACAGGTGACATACGATGTGTAATCAATGCTTTAATCGGATATGGATACCCTTCCAACGCACTTGGTAATACATCTGCGATCGTTTGAGGACTAAAAGGGAACCAAGGACGTTTTGCTGGATATCCATCTTTTTCGAACACAGATGAGTCTTCATAATTTGAGTTATTTCTTCCAGTTGGAATTCCCCAAGGTTCTTTACCATTTGGTACAGTTAATAAATCATATTGACCTTCAAATTCTTGATAAAATGCTCCTGTTGAGATGTTGCCCCCTTTCCAGTCATAGCTTCCAATCAAATGATTTAAAATAGCAATTGCCCGTTGACTATAATAGCCATTTTCGTGCATTGCTGGTCCACGATAAGCCATGATAGCGGAACGTTTACCATAGGAAGTAAAGGATTTAGCAAGTGTTGTAATTTGTTTTATATCAATTGTCGTTATTTTAGCATATTCATCTAATGTTTTCTCCATTGTTCTTTCCTTATAAAGTTGGAAAGTTGATTTTACTTTCAAACCATTTATCTTCTGTTCGACTTCTAATTGCCCTTCTTTTGCTTGATCATGTGGTACTGGTTTCCCATTTTGAATAACTACAAATTGTTCTTCCGTACCGATCCCCAAGTCACTTGCAAGTAATTTAGGACGTTTCGGATCACTTAAATTAACTAAATGGGTCGCATCACTCCATGTTGGCTCACCATCATCATCTGCAGCCTGTTGATTTGGATTTGTTAAATACGTTTCATCATATCGTTTACTTTCAATAATTGCTCGACCAATAGCAAGTGCTAGTGCACCGTCTGTCCCTGGCTTTACAGGTAACCACATTTTCGCTTTCTCCGCCGTTTTGCTTAAACGTGGATCAATGACAGCCATTTGCATCCCATTTTCAATCGCATTCGTTAACTTAGGCGCCAACCAAGTTGGACCTTTATTCGCCACCATTGGATTCGTTCCCCACACAAGTAAGAATAATGCATTTTCAATATCCGCATATTGACGTTTCTTGGGCTTCTCACCGGAATAGGAGCGCGTGTTTCCAACAACAGAACTAATTCCACATATTCCACCATGATGATAATAATTATTTGAACCAAGACTATTTAAAATAAATCGCTCCATGAAATCTCGTCTATCACCAACCATGAAAGTAACCTGATTAACCTTTGGACCAAAATCTGGATGGTTTGTATCGACTAATACATCGTGATACTTTTTATCAAAGTCAGCAAAATCCATCGATTTGCTATTAACTTTCTCCCAGTCTTCCATCACTTCTTCTTCAGGAACAAAGGCAGATAATTCTTTTAATCCTGGTGTTTTTAAATCTTTACTCCCATTTACAATTTCATCATATGCTTCTTCCCATGATATCCTCTGCCACTTACCACTACCTCTAGCACCAACGCGTTTTAGAGGATCTTTAACACGAAATGGATCATATGCGGTTTGGATACCTGCTTGACCTTTCAAACAAATCCGACCACCCCGAGCACCCCGCCCATGACGCTTTACATCCCCCGTACCTTTTACCGCTGCATCCATCGTTGTCTCATAAGCGATTGCACCATCAGGTACCATATTCAATGGACTGTATTGATTTCCAGCAATCTTCCTAATAATTGTACTATATGGACCATTCTTATTTCCACCCGTTACGTATGCTTTAATTGTACAGTAGGTATTACACTGCTCACATGTAGAAAATATAACATCCTCTGCTCCATAATCCTGATAATCCGTACCGTAACCACGCCCTTCATCAATCCATACACCGTTGATCACTTGTTTGATCGGGCCGATAAAAGCGGGACCTACAACCGCTACGGCACCAAATGAACCTAAAGCCTTTAAAAAACTTCTTCTCTTCATCGGTTTTTTATCCATCATTAATCCCCCGTTTCATTAGTAGGATGCGTATCTTCAATAGGTAGTAATTTTTCTCCAAACGTGTAAATTAATAACCCCATCGCTCCAATCCCAATACTAACCATCCATTCATTCAAAGTAGGAAAGTAATTCCCAGCTGGATATCCATCGTAAATTGGTACAATTTGCGAGGGAACAACGATGTTAAATCGAACCCCTATGATCCCAATAACGACAAATACGGATGCAAGCAATAATGCATTTATATTATGAGATGTTTTTTTCCAGAATACGATAAAGATTGGTACTACAGCTCCTATGAACATTTGAACACCCCAGAATGACCAACTATACGAGCTCCCCATCATCGTCGCTAACCCTTGTAATTGCGAGTCTGCTAAACTATAAACACCAACTAAATACTCATAAAACTGTAGTCCTAAATCAATGAAAAGAAAGGCGATCATCATTTTGGCTAATGATACAACCATTGCTTCGTCAATTGGTTTTTTAGATACTTTTTGTTTAATAATATACATCGAAAGTAATAAAGCTGTTCCAGACACCATGGCAGACACAACAAAGATGATTGGAAATAACCCGGTGTTCCATGCTGCTTTTGCACTTACAACAGCGAATATGGCTCCTGTTCCTCCGTGTACACCAAGAATTGCTAATGGGATACCAATGATGCCTAGAATCTTTAACCAGCGATGATCCCTTTTTTCTGTTGCTTCACTCACTTCACTATTCTTAAATGTTAGCAAACGAGCAACTTTCCCTTTCAAACTATCTACATTCTTTAACCGGACTAGATCCGACCGCATCGCAAGATAAAGTTCTGTAACGAGTAGTGATATATAAACGATATAAAAATGGATTTCCCATGCTAATATACTAGTTACGTTCCAATAGACTACCGCATTAAGTGAACGAAATGGTTTCCCTAAATCCATAAGTACGAAAGTCAAAGCTACAATCATACAAACGATGGCCGTGAATAATGCCATTTTTCCTAATCTTTCATACTGATTCATACCAAATACAAAGATTAATGAAGAAAGTAGAAAAGATCCTGCACTAAGCCCAACAAAAAAAATATAAAAAGCAATCCATGCTCCCCATGGTGTGAATGACGATAGATTTGTTGTTGTTAGACCAACTACAAGTCTCTCTATAATGTAATAACCACCTACAATAAACAATATGCTTAATATTCCAACCCACCATTTAAATATAGGGCTTGCTGCTTCAGCCTTTTTCGATTCCACCGCGATTGACTTCGCATCTGTTGACATGTCCACCCCTCCTATTTTAAATAAATGACATTTGGACCCGCGCCTAACTCACTTTTCAATCGAAAAGCACGAGGACTATTAGAAAGTTTTGAAACCGTACTGTTCGGATCATTTAAATCTCCAAAGAAACGGGCATCACCAATACATGTCTCTACACACGCTGGCTCTTCTCCACGTTCTAGACGATGAAGACAGAAGTTACATTTTCTCACCGTTCCAATTGTTGATTTCTTACTATTTCTCTCTCCACGTTCAATCCCATACTCTGGACTTGTTACATCGTTATAACCGATCATTTCTTCCTCATAACTTTCACCGAAGTCATATGATCTAGCACCATAAGGACAGGCAACAATACAATATCGACAGCCAATACACCGATCATTATCAATCGTAACAATGCCATTAGCTAGTTTAAATGTGGCCCGTACTGGACAAACCTGAACACATGGTGGATTATCACATTGCATACAAGGTATTGGTAAATTTACCTTTGCAACATTAGGAAATGTACCGATCTCTTGTTCCAATACGACATTATAAGATATTCCTGGTGGTGTGCGGTTTTCTACCTTACAAGCCACTGTACAGGAGTCACACCCTACACATTTCCGTAAATCGATCACCATTCCCCATTTAACACCTTCCTTTTCTTTCTCTTTCACAGCCTCCTGTGTAAATAGTTCACCAAATTCACTTAATAATGAGGCATGATACTTTTTATGAAAGTCTTTTATATTCAGATTTCCCCCAATTACTTTCCGAGCATCTTCTGCCATATTAAAGCCTAATTTTGAATCATATTGAGACTGCTTAAGTTCCTTTCGTGGATCCGGCAATGATGAATCAACCATATTATTCCAGTCATTTTCAAGCATACTTTTCAGCACATTAATCACCTCGTGTATTGAATTTCCTTCTTAATTCGATTATAAGGAGGAACTAATTTTAATGATGTAACAATTATCACATGAAGTACTTTTATTTATAATTTATGGATAAATGTTACAATTTGGACATAATCAGTCACAATCCAGTCATAAATGGCAATTGTTCCTCGTCTACTGCTTTCTTTAAGTTGACTCTATGTATGTCCATCATTAAACTAGACAGTAAAAGAACCAGAAGTGAAATAATCTTTTTTTAAAGGAGATTGGACTGAGATGAGTAAAAAACACTCTAGCCAACAAATGTCGACTGAATTAAAAGATTTTTTTAATAAAATTAATCGTACGAGAACAATGGAAAAAGACACCTATTTATTTACAGAAGGTGATCTTGCTGACGAAATATATATCATTAAATCCGGAGTTGTACAAATCGGAAAGTCCTCTCCAGACGGGAGAAGTGTTGGCTTACGAATTTGTAGTAGGGATGATATTGTCGGTGAATTTTCTCTTTATTCCCATGATGTGAATTATATTCTAAATGCAAAGGTCCTCGAGAGTGGCGAAGTATCGATCATTAAAAAGATAGACTTAGAGATGGAGTTACTAGTCAATAAAGCTTTAAGTATTGAAATAATTCAGATGATGAGTAATTCCTTTCTACAAGATCAGCTGAAGTTTCGCGATCTCGTCCACCACGGTAAAAGTGGCGCCCTATATTCCACGTTAATTCGTCTTTCAAATAGTTATGGAATCAAACAAGCGGATGGTATTTTAATCAATATCACCTTAACAAACCAAGACTTAGCCAATTTCTGTGGTACCGCTCGTGAAAGCGTCAACAGATTATTAAATGAACTAATCACAAACAATATACTGTCACTGAAAAATAGAAGGATCATTATTCATGATCTTCAGTATCTAAAAAAAGAAATTAATTGCGAGAATTGCCCCATCGTCTTATGCACGATTAACTAATACATAACGACAAAAAAGCTAAATCAACACGTTATACGCTGTTGATTTAGCTTTTTGCTTTTTAAAGATTCATTTAACAGGAGTACCACCATTCCCCCGCTTGATTTTCCCGGGTGCATTCACCTTTAGCACGTAAATACTCAAGATGTGCGAGTGTTTCTCCAATCGCAAACCGGGTTTCATGGATGGTTAATTGAAAGGTAAATAAGTGCTGACAAGCTCCATAAACTGTATTTCCACCACGAATAGAATCCAATGTTTGAACGAGCCGATCATCATGGTGTGATTTGATTTCTTCAATCCGATCGTTCGCCCCATAGAAAGGTTGACCGTGTGACGGGATCACATAATGAGCATCTCGTTTTTTAAGTTTTTCAAGAGAGTCAAAATAAGCAGCTAATGGATTCGGATTTCCGTGGAACCAATACGATATATTTGGTGTGATCCTCGGCAAAATATGATCTGTCGAAAATAAAACACCTTGCTCCTCATTAAAAAAGTTAACTAAGCCATCTGAATGACCAGGTGTAAAAATCACTTCATATTCCAAAGATCCAATCGGGACCATTTCCCCTTCTTGAAAATAATGATTGACATCCGGATAAGGTGTCACGGCATCG
>DATGSG010000059.1:0-10080 GCA_035302925.1 Virgibacillus sp.
ACAGCTACTTGAATTACCTTATCGGGTCATGAGTATGTGTACAGGTGATTTAGGGTTTACAGCTGCTAAAAAGTACGATATTGAAGTTTGGATGCCTACGCAAGAAACATATCGTGAAATTTCATCTTGCTCTAATTTTGAGGACTTTCAGGCAAGACGAACAGGTATCCGTTTCAGAAGAGAAGAAAAAGGTAAACCAGAATTTGTCCATACGTTAAATGGGTCTGGATTAGCTATTGGTCGAACAGTTGCGGCGCTATTAGAAAACAATCAACAAGAGGATGGATCAATCGTTATCCCGAACGTCTTACGACCATATATGGGTGGGATAGAAGTTATGAAGTAACATGGAAATTGATCATGGATTATTCGAAATGAATGGAATCCCGCCGTTAATAAGTAGATTATTGATGTCGGGTTTTTCCTTTTATGAAAAAAGTTTTATAAACAAATTGACAAGCACCGATAAATATTGTATATTATTAAATGTTGGACATGGAGGAATACCCAAGTCTGGTTGAAGGGGTCGGTCTTGAAAACCGAAAGGGGTGTCAAAGCCTGCGGGGGTTCGAATCCCTCTTCCTCCTCCATTTTTATAAAATGATAAGTTATCGTTACTATACTTTATATAGTAACGTTTTTTTAATTGTATAAATGAACGGGATCGTAAGAATAAGTGTGAAAGGGGTTGTCATTCATGATTGGTAAAATAGCAATTGTAGGTGCTGGAACAATGTCAGAGGCAATTATCTCTGGAATCCTTAACAAGGAGTTTTTAAAAGAAGAGGAAATTTCAGTCACCAATAAGAATAATCAAGAGCGACTGAATCTTCTTCAAGAACGTTATGGAATCCATAGTACTCATGATAAAAAGGAAACCATTCAAGATGCAGATCTTATTATATTATCGGTTAAACCATATGATATCAAGGAAACGATTGATTCGATTAAGGAGTATATTAGACCTGGACAACTTATCGTATCAGTAGTTGCAGGGATTTCTACCGACTATATTTCAGAGCTCATCGGTAACGAAACGCCGGTTATTCGGGCCATGCCGAATACATCGGCATCCATTGGCATGTCAGCAACGGCGATCACAAAAGGTGAATATGCGGTGCAAAGACATCTTAATATGTGTGAAGCCCTATTTAATACGATTGGTATGACTGTTGTGATCAATGAAGCAGACATGCACGCTGTTACCTCGGTATCTGGCAGTGGTCCTGCTTATGTTTATTATCTTGTAGAAGCGCTTGAGAAAGCAGCCATGCAATCCGGACTTGATCGCGATGTCGCCCAAGCGTTAATTACACAAACAATTCGAGGTGCTGGTGAAATGTTGCAGCAATCCGCTAAGTCTGCTGAATCTTTAAGAAAAGGTGTTACAAGTCCCGCGGGAACAACGGAAGCAGCTATCGAAACACTTGATAAACAAGGTTTTCAAGGTGCTGTTATAGCCGGAGTGGAAAGTGCCCGTGATCGATCGGCTGAATTGGGTAAAAAGGAATAGTGTAGCATTGGAAAGTAGCATGGAAATTATGAAAAGATAACCTTTTACAAAAGATTGATTTGTTAATGAATTTCATTCTTGTAGAAGGTTTTTTTGATATATTTTGTTCAGCTAGTTTGTTTGTAATTTAGCACCAATCTTATCTAGAATGGGTTCGATTGAATAATTTGGAGTCATTAAATCATATTCGGATATATCAATTCTTAATACAGGACAAGCGTTAAAGTTATTAATCCAGTTATGATAACGGGTGTACATTTCCTCCCAATATGAAAGGGGAGTATTTTTTTCCATTGAACGTCCACGTTCTTGAATTCTACGGTTTACAACATCTAATGAACCTTCTAAAAAAATGAGTAAATCAGGATGTGGAAAGTAGGGGGTCATCACCATTGCCTCGAACAAATTGGTATATGTTTCATAATCAATTTCCGACATGGTTCCATTTTCATAATGCATTCTGGCAAAAATACCTGTGTCTTCATAGATGGATCGGTCTTGAATAAATCCACCACCATTTTCAAAGATCCTTTTTTGTTCTTTAAAACGTTCTGCTAAAAAATAGATTTGTATATGGAAACTCCATCGTTCAAAATCAGCATAAAAGCTTTCTAAATAAGGGTTTGTATCCACATTTTCAAATGATGTTTTGAACTGTAAAGCTCTTGCTAATTCTTTGGTCATCGTAGATTTTCCAACACCAACTGTACCAGCAATTGTGATGACGCTATTTTTGGGTATGTTATATTTTTCTCTCAGGTTCATTTTGGTCATCTCCTTTTGTGCATTAAAGTGTTGTGATTTGTTTATTTAATTGCTCTTCTACACGAGCAATTATGAGGTTTAAGTCGTCTTGTCGTTTCATGAAGTCCAATTCATCCCCATCAATTCGAATGACCGGAATATCGGGGTGTAAAACTTCAAATTCATTCATATAACTCTCATAGTCCTGGGCTAATTGCTCAATATATTCTGGTTTAATATTTTGCTCAATTTCCCTACCGCGTTGGTTAATTCGTTTTAGAATGGTGCCAAGGCTAGCATGTAAATAGATCATCATATTTGGCTTCGGCATGTCCTTTGTGAGAATATGATAAATTTGTTTGTACTTATCAAGTTTGTCTTGTTTTAAAGTCCGTTGAGAAAAGATCATATTTTTGGAGATATGATAATCTGCAATAACGGGTTTATGTTTATGTAAATAATCATTCTCTATATCCTCTAATTGTTTAAAACGATTGCATAAGAAGAACATTTCCGTTTGAAAACTCCATTCATCAATATTATCATAAAATTTACCAAGGAAAGGGTTCTCCTCTACAATTTCATTTAATTGATGGTATTCGAAATGAGTAGAAAGTTTTTCTGCTAGCGATGTTTTACCAATGCCAATGGGACCCTCAATGGAAATAAACGGTGTCTCAATCATCATTATGCCTCCTCTTCTTCATTCAATCATCAAGTTGACTAGACCTGTATAATTTTATCATAGAGAAGGAAGTTATTCTATTTTAAAAGAAGCCATGCTTTTCATTCTGACTTCTATTTTATATAATAATAAGGAATGTTTAATGAAATTCATTCTGTTGAAGAATCAATTGAATGGATTCCCTGCCTTCGTAGCTCAGGGGAT
Source organism: Virgibacillus sp. (assembly GCA_035302925.1). Taxonomy (GTDB): domain Bacteria; phylum Bacillota; class Bacilli; order Bacillales; family Amphibacillaceae; genus CALAMD01. The sequence goes on from DATGSG010000059.1 coordinate 3,147, forward strand.
AGAGCACTCGTTTCCTAAACGGGGTGGCGCGGGTTCAAATCCTGCCGAGGGCATAAAAAAGAGAAGCACAATGAGTCGAACTCATTGTGCTTCTCTTCATACAAAGTCACGTTATCTTAGTAATGGTGAACTGGTCATTCAGGAGTAACCAATTTTGCGGAAAGGCTAAACCTAATTTCCAGTAGGCGATACCATGTAAATCCAATTCCTTAATCAGGTTAAACTTAGCCGAAATTGATCGTGCATCTTCAAACCAGACGATATGTTCCTTCCCTTCCGAGTCATAGTAAGTAAAAAACGGTGCTTCGGCTTCTGTGTCATATTGAATCGCGGCGTGTTGTTCACGAGCGAGAGTAATGGCTTGCTGTGGACTTAATGCTCGTGCATTTTCACCGCCAGCAACAAAAGGAAGAGTCCAATCATAGCCGTATAAATTTTGTCCAAGGAGAATTTTATCGGCTGGAATTTCAGTTAATGCATATTGAACAACTTTACGGACTTCGTTTATCGGAGATACCGGCATTGGTGGACCTCCACTATACCCCCACTCATAAGTCATCAATACAACAAAATCAGCAATTTCCCCGTGTGCGGCATAGTCATGGGCCTCATATAAAATTCCCTTTTGGGTTGCACTTGTTTTTGGCGCCAATGCTGTTGAGAGTAGTAACCCTTCCTGGGTAAAGCGTTCCTTTGCTTTTCGTAAAAAGGTATTATAAGCTTCTTTATCTTCCGGGGGTAAAAATTCAAAATCAAAGTGAACATCCTTAAAGCCATTCGCTTTTGCAGTATTCACAATATTATCCAATAAGGTGTTTTGTACGACTTTAACCGTTAGGATGATATGAATCAAATCTGTACTAAAAGCTCCGGACTCCAGATTGCTCACAGCGAGTGTTAATGCCGTATTATTTTCAGAGGCAATTGCTTTAAAGTCATCTAATGGTGGCGGATTTAGACTCCCATCACGGTTTACTGTATAGTTAAATGGTGCAAGATAAGTCAGGTAGGGGGCCGTTTTTATGGCTGCATTTTCGAGTGTTGTAGAAACAGTTTCTCCAAAGGGTTCGATGTAAGCGAATGAAGTGATTGGAACCTTTGGTAAAGTAGGGATATACAATCTGAAGCCAATCGAAAGCTTGTCGTCGCTATCAATATGATTGATTTCCGCTAACTCCTGAACGGAGAGACCAAATTTTTTTGAAATTGAATATAAACTGTCACCAACTTGGACAAAGTAAAATTGCCCAACGATAGGAATGACTAATGTTTGCCCAATAACGAGTTGATTTGAGGCATTAAGTTCATTGGCTTGAGTTAGTTGATTGATCGTCGTGCCATATGTATTGGCAATCTTAAATAATGTATCGCCACGTTTAACGACATGAATTTGCATGGGAGCCCTCCTAAATATTCGATCGTGTTGCTATCCTATGAAATGAAGCATGTAGATATACCTAAAAAAACCTTGTTGAAAATGGATTTGACGAAATGGTCAGCATAGATTAATGAATTTCATAATACCGGTTTAGTGCCACATCCGTATCGATGTTGCCGATTTTGGCAATTATGAAATTCATTCAGAAGTGTGGAAAATATATAGAAAAGAGTTGTCTACCCATGGATGAGGAATTTATGTATGAAGCAATTAAAGAGGCGAATAAAGCGCGCGAGCAGGATGAAGTTCCAATCGGCGCAGTGATTGTGTATAAAAATAAGATTATCGCCTCAGGTCATAATTTGCGGGAAACTTCACAAATAGCACTATTACATGCTGAACTCATCGCAATCAAAGCTGCTAATGAAGTAATTGGTAGTTGGAGATTGGAGGATTGTACATTATATGTCACCCTTGAGCCGTGTCAAATGTGTGCCGGTGCAATTATTCAGTCTAGAGTGAAGCGGGTTGTATTTGGCGCATTCGATCCAAAAGCAGGTTGTGCGGGGTCATTAATGAATTTGCTTCAAGATGAACGGTTTAACCATCAGGTTGAAGTCACACATAGTGTGCTTGCCAATGAATGCAGTCAGCTGTTGAAAACGTTCTTCCAAGAGTTACGTCAAAGGAAGGAGAAAAAGTGATTGTCTCCACACTTCCAAATAATAGTATGTGATTTTTATTGCAATTTCCTTACGTAATCGTTATAATAGATCTTGTCGTACTAGGTGGGGAGGTAGCGGTGCCCTGTACTCGCAATCCGCTATAGCGAGACTGAATTCCTATTCAAGGTGAATCGACTTTAAGGTCTGCCTTAAGGGAGTGGTGTTGACGTTTAGGTCCTGCGCAACAGGAACCCGTGAAGTCTGTCAGGTCCGGAAGGAAGCAGCAGTAAATGGTCATTTCTGTGTGCCGTAGGGAAGCCTAGGCTGAGCCATGAACTTGAGTTACGCTTAGGGACGGTTCATCGACAGTAGGTGTACGGCATACATATATAAAACCTTGTCAGTTCAATCTGGCAAGGTTTTTTCTATCAATTTATAATTAGGGTAGCGGTATAGTTCACATTCCGCCTTAAAATCGGTATAATTAGAGAGAAATCACGGAAAGGAACATGTATTATGAGCTATCAAGCATTGTATCGTGTTTGGCGTCCGAGAAATTTTGCTGATCTTGTTGGCCAGTTACATATAACGAGAACATTGCAAAATGCAATTTCAGAAGAAAAATTTTCGCATGCTTATTTATTTTCAGGTCCTCGTGGGACAGGGAAAACAAGTGCTGCGAAAATATTTGCACAAACCATTAATTGTGAACAAGCCCCAACGAGGGAACCTTGTAATCAATGTACAGCATGTCTCGGTGTATTAGATGGCTCCATCTCTGATGTAATCGAGATTGATGCCGCATCAAATACAAGTGTAGACGATATTCGCGAAATACGAGACAAAGTAAAATATGCTCCTACTACCGTTCCGTATAAAGTATATATTATTGATGAAGTGCATATGATTTCCGTTAATGCGTTTAATGCTCTATTAAAGACATTAGAAGAACCACCTGCACACGTCGTATTTATTCTAGCAACAACAGAGCCCCATAAAATTCCATTGACGATTATTTCAAGATGTCAGCGATTTGATTTTAAGCCCATTTCCAATCAAGTTATTGTGGAGCGGATGAAGACCATTATTGACGTAGAAAATGTGATTGTTTCATCAGAGGCTTTAGAAACGATTGCTCTAGCTGCAGAAGGTGGAATGCGAGACGCACTTAGTGTTTTAGATCAAGCGATCTCGTATAGTGAACAAGATGTAAGCCTTGAGGATGTCCTTGCTGTAACAGGCGGTGTCTCCCAACAAGTCTTGACAACTATCACGCATGCCATGTTCGAGCAAAATGTAGAAGAAGGTTTGAAAAAACTAGATGAATTAATTCAACACGGTAAAGATCCAGTGCGTTTTGTGATTGATCTCATTTATTTCCTGCGTGACCTTCTATTTTACAAAAGCGCACCGACACTGGAAGGGATTTTAGAACGTGCGATGATTGATGACCAGTTCAAGGAAATCGCAGATCTCATTTCGGTCACATGGATTCAAGATGCAATTATGCAGCTAAATAAATGTCAACAAGAAATCAGATGGACAAATAGCCCCAAAGTGTTTATTGAAATTACTTTATTATCGATCACGAATAATGACCACACGCAGGATCAGCCAACTCATACAAATGAGAACATCGAATCAGGAACAATTTCTGAGTTAACGAATCGTTTAGCACAAGTGGAGAAGGAATTGAACAGTTTAAAGGAAAATCCATCAGCTCCTTCTGCTCCTACTCAGCAGGGAAGACCAGTACAGAGACAAAGATCGACTAAAAATAGTTACCAAATTCCCTTTGAACAAATTCGCCAAGTTTTACAAGAAGCCGAAAAGCCAGCCTTGCAAAAGGTGAATACAGAATGGACTTCCTTTCTAAATAACTTGAAGGCGGCAGATGCACCTGCACATGCAACAATTCAAGATAGTAAGCCTGCAGCAGCATCTGATCAAGGACTTGTCGTTGCTTTTAGGTATGAAATACATTGCTCGCTATTTTTAGATAATCGTGAAACAATAGAAACTAAATTAGCAGAGGTCATTGGCAAGCAGCTTGTGATCATACCGATTCCAGAGCGAGATTGGCAAGAATTAAGGGAAGAATATGTGAACAAGCAGGAACAATCTGAACCTAAACCAGCAGAAGAAGAGGCGGATCCATTTATTGAAGAAGCCCGTAAACTTGCTGGGGATGAGTTGTTACAGATTAAAGATTAACAGGAATGACACTATATTTATGATAATATAATGAATATCTAAAGGAGGAATTGTAATGAAAGGCATGGGTAATATGGGTAATATGATGAAACAAATGCAATCAATGCAGAAGAAAATGGCAAAGGCACAAGAGGAACTAGCTGAAATGGTGTTTGAAGCATCATCAGGTGGTGGCATGGTGACGATTAAGGCAAATGGTGATAAGCAAATTACCGATGTTGAGGTAAATGAGGAAGTCGTAGATCCAGATGATGTAGAAATGCTTCAGGATCTTATTATTGCTGCAACAAATGATGTCTTAAAACAAATTGATGAGAAAACGAATGCTACTATGGGACAGTTTACAAAAGGGTTAAATATGCCTGGGATGTTCTAGGAGGTCAATAGATGTATTATCCGGAACCGATATCCAAATTAATCGACAGTTTTACAAAGTTGCCAGGAATTGGACCAAAGACAGCAGTCCGACTGGCTTTCTTTGTTATTAATATGAATGATGATGATGTACTAGAATTTGCAAACTCATTAGTAAGTGCAAAACGGGAATTAACTCACTGTACCATCTGTGGTCATATAACTGATCAGGATCCATGCTCTATTTGTCAGGACACATCAAGAGAAGAATCCATTATTTGTGTCGTTGAGGATCCTAAAGATGTGATTGCAATGGAGAAGATGAAAGAGTTTAGGGGAAGATATCATGTGCTACACGGTGCGATTTCCCCAATGGATGGAATTGGCCCCGAGGATATTAATGTCCCTTCCCTGATTAATCGTTTAAAGGACGAAAATATTGAAGAGTTAATTTTAGCTACAAATCCGAATATTGAAGGCGAAGCAACCGCAATGTACATTTCGCGACTTGTCAAACCGTCAGGAATTCAAACGACAAGAATTGCCCATGGATTACCTGTAGGTGGGGATTTAGAATATGCTGATGAAGTAACATTAGCTAAATCGCTGGAAGGTAGAAGAGAGATATAAGTGCTTACATGTTTATGGCTATCACATCATCTTGATGTGATAGCCGATATAACTTTAAAAGTTAGGTGACAACATGAGGAGAAAAGCTAGAAAACTAGAAATAGATCAGCAATTATTAGATACTATTTATAAGGTACAGCGTGAATGGCAACAAATTGAATCCTTTGTAGAGAACAGTGTTGAACCAAGTAATGAAATCATTTATACACAAAATCTTGCTCAAGCAAAATATCTATTTCTATTACGAGAAGCACGGCATCGGAATGTAAATGCTAGTAGATATTCATAGAATACGAGTGAATGAAACAACAAGGAATCTAAGATTCCTTGTTGTTTTTTAGGTAGACATCCTATTTTTAAAAAGCGTTCTAAATGGTTAATAATATACATAAGTAATAAATAAGAGTAAATGGAGAAGGGGTTGGAACATTGAATTCGATAGTTGTTATTTCAATTATGGTCGTATTAATTGTTTTACTCTTATTTATCGGGGCACCAGTAAAACCCACGCGAGTATTCGGTCATAGTATTGTAAAGTTGGGAATTGGTGTCTTGTTTCTGTTTTTCTTTAATGTCTTTGGGGCAACATTTGGTTTACACATTCCCATCAATCTATTTACAGTAATTGTTTCCGGGATTTTAGGTTTATTTGGAGTTGCGTCATTAGCTGCTATTCAAGTGTTTTTAATCTCATAAAGTAAAGGATATTTATGAGCCACCAGACTGATGTGCAAGGTATTCATAAGGATGATTTTGGAGTGGACTTCCACTGAGTTCAGGGAAGGCAGCCTATCATAAATGTATTTGCAGTGAAGCATACATTTATGACAGGCTGCCTTTTTTGTTTTTTTCACTATAATAAACCAACTTTTATTCCTGATTATTTCGGAAAGTTGAGAAGGTTTTTACAAACCGCGAGGACTTGATTATAATCATGTACAATATGAAGGTACAGACTGAGACTATATTTTACAGTCATGATAAACGAAAATGATAGAGATTAGAGAAAAAAGAGGTGTGTTTCGATGAGAAGAGGTTATATGCTTTTAGTACTAATAATGTGTGGACTAGTACTAGGAGGTTGTCTGAATATGGGAAACCCTGCGGACAAGACACAAGGGGAGAACAAGAATACCAAAGATAATGAAAATGACAAGCAGAACGCTTATGAACAGGAAAACTATGTGCCTATTCAAGAATATACGGGTGAAGGATTCACGTTACGTGATGCTAACCCAAAAACAGGTGAAATAGCAGAAGCAAATCGAGAAGAGGTCGTCACTGCGGTTGGGGACTTTTTCAAAAATAAATACAAAACAGAAGTGGACGTACATAATATCGTGAGTGCAGTTGATGGAGTGTCCGTGTTTGTTGAGTCCGTTGGAGAGCCACACTTTTATTCATTCGCTATCGTACCCATTGATGTTAAGAATAAAGAAGTGAAAGTAGATCAGGTATGGTCACAGGAAGGCCAGGTAGAAAGTGCTTTAAATAGTGGTTTGTATGTGATGGCATATGAAGAAGAGTTTGTGAAATTAGATGCTTATTTAGCAAGTGTCGAGGAAAGGTTCCCAGTCGTTGGGATGAATATTGAGGTAGCGGAAAATACACAAGGAAATGGATATAACACTCCTTACTACTTTCCTAAGGCACTATTTGATTCAATGTATGAGTTTTATTTAGAAAACCCAAC
>DATGSG010000060.1:0-20363 GCA_035302925.1 Virgibacillus sp.
ACACCAAATATAAATAAAGGTATATTGTAGTGCAAGAATGTGGGAACACATGTGTCCCAAATGTGGTTGTGTTGTCCATCCACATTTAATCCGGACGTAGGTCCGAGTGTACTATCTGACGCTGGAGATCCTGCGTCACCAATCGCACCTGATGTTCCAATTAAAGCCGCTGTAGCGAGCGGACTCAGTCCAATGGTTGCGCTTAATGGAACAAATATAGCTGCTAGAATCGGAATCGTGCCGAATGACGTACCGATGCCGATTGTAACCAACAATCCGACAATCATCATCAATAGGGCTGCAACGAAAACACTATCCCCTATCCAAGCACTCGCAGATTCTACAAGTTCATTAACAGCACCAGTCTCCGTCAACACGGCAGCATATCCAGAAGCGATGAGCATAACAAATGCAATCGTTCCCATCATTTTCACGCCACCCTCGACAATATCGTCACCACTATGCCACGCTTCCGCACGCAGGATGAACATCGTAAAGATACCTCCCAATGCTGCGATGACAAGTGAACCGAAGACAATTTGCAGTACAAGTGTAACGGCCAGTGCGATTAATGTTACGACATGTTTCCACTTCCATTGTTGGTCTTCTTCCCTTGCGCCAGCAGCACTTGTAAACTCCGTTGGTATATCTTTATAGTTTCGTTTTTTACGGTAGGAAACTAAAATAGCAAATACAAGACCAAGAAACATTCCCCCAACCGGAATGGCCATAGCTAGTGGTATTTGAGCGAGGGAAATCTCCATTCCATTCGCTTTCATTTCATCAGCAATAATCGTGTGGAAAATTAGTCCAAACCCAACAGGGATGAGCATGTAAGGTGCTTTCAGTCCAAAGGTTAATGCCGTTGCGATACCACGACGGTCTACTTTCATCCGATTAAAAACTGTCAATAACGGTGGTATGAGAATTGGGATAAAGGCGATGTGAATGGGAACAATATTTTGCGATAAACAGGCAATCCCAGCAAGGGTAAACAACACAATCCCTTGTCTTCCTTGCATGAATGGTAAGGCAAGTCGTATTAAAAAGCCAGTAATTCCTGAGCGTGCAATCATGACCGCTAAAATACCCAATAAAATGTAACTGAGTGCTGTCTCTCCTTGTCCGCCCAACCCACCAACTAGTATTGTGATTGTTTCTTCAAGTCCCAGACCTGCGGTGATTCCGCCGACAACAGTTGCTAGCAGCAAGGAGAAAATAACATTTACCCGTACCAGACTAAGAATCACTAAAACAAGGACAGACAAGACTACTGGATTTAACAACATCAAAAACACCTCTTTTTTATATTTGATGTACCTACTCGTGTACACTATTTCTCAAACCTTTTTAGCTGTTTTCCCATGTTGTTTTATGGATTGGATTTAAATAATTATTCATTTTTTCGATATCTTCCGAAAAAACCCGATCTTTTGTTATACTTGGCACGATGGTCCGCATTTTTTCCCAATAAATATATAACTGTGGTGATGCCTTTTCGACTCCTTTATATTCCACCGCCTGTAAAGCACAAATACATTCAATCGATAAGACCTGTTGTGCGTTTTCTATAATCGAATGCGCATGCCTTGCAGCAATGGTACCCATACTCACATGATCTTCCTGGTTTGCGGATGATGGAATCGAATCGACACTCGCGGGATGTGCTAACGTTTTGTTTTCTGACACGAGGGATGCTGCTACATATTGCATAATCATGGCACCTGACTGTAACCCTGGATTCGGACTTAAAAAGGCCGGCAAATCATTTAGCTGTGGATTCACCAAGCGTTCTATACGGCGTTCAGAGATATTCGCTAATTCGGCGACGGCAATTTTCATAAAATCCATCGCAAATGCAATGGGTTGACCGTGAAAATTGCCACCAGAAATTACAATTTCACCGTCTTCAAAAATGAGTGGGTTGTCTGTTGCCGCATTCATTTCAATTTCTAACTTTTCCTTTACATAATCAAGTGCTTGCCATGAAGCCCCATGAACTTGTGGAATACAACGAATGGAGTAAGCATCTTGAATTCTCTCCTCACTTTGACGCGTGATTAATTGACTCCCATCTAACCATTCTATCATTCGCTCAGCGACTCCGATTTGTTGTGGGTACCCCCTTGCTTTATGAATTGCAGGATGAAATGCATCAATAATTCCGCCTAGCCCTTCCATCGTTAGCGCTGCAATCCATTCACTATCATAGGCAAGTTGTTCTGCTTGGAAGTAGTTAATAACCCCCATGGCTACCATCGCTTGTGTACCATTAATCATGGCTAATCCTTCTTTTGCTTGTAAAACAATCGGTTTAATTTTATACTGCGTTAAAACAGATGCTGCCTCTAAAACTTGACCCGATTTGCTATGAACGTGACCTTCCCCAATCAATACCAATGCTAAGTGAGCCAATGGAGCTAAATCTCCAGAAGCCCCTAATGAACCCTGTTGGGGAATCACGGGGTGAATGTGTTTATTGACCAGCGTAGCTAACAATTCAACTAAAACGAGACGCACACCTGAATATCCTTTTAATAAAGCGTTCAAACGTAATACCATCATGGCCCGCGAAACAACTTCCGGGAAGGGTTCTCCTACACCACATGCATGGGATCGAATCAGATTTAACTGCAGATCTTCCACATCTTCTTTTTTGATCATCACATCACTTAATTTTCCGAATCCCGTATTGATTCCGTATACTATCTTTTTGTCCGCTACAATTTTATCTACTGCACGTCTGCTTTCTTGAACCTGCTTCATGCTTTTTTTTGCGATCGATATGTTCTCATGATCTAGACAAATTCTTTTTAATTGATCTATCGTTAATGAGTCTCCCGTTAATTCAATCATTTTTAGCTCCTCCTTGATCCCCTGTCGATCGAACGAAATATTGGGTATCATTCAAAGGTCAACCGATTTGTCGACCCGCCTTTCATTCAAATAGTTATTCTTGTAGCTGTTGACCTACAACAACAGGAACACCAGATTTAATAACAGTATCAACATGATTCATCCCATATTGATACGATAAAGTTAAATAATTTGGTACATCAAATATCGTTAGATCACCTTTTTTGCCTATTTCCAAACTCCCAATCGTCTCTGAACAACCAATCGCATGGGCAGCGTTGATCGTTGTCGCCGTAATCACTTCTTCAGGGGTCATTTCCATTTTCAAGCACCCTAAATTCATAATAAATTGTAGTGAAAGTGTCGGTGATGAACCAGGATTTGCATCTGTAGACAAGGCAACAGGCACCCCATAATCAATCATTTTTCGAGCTTGAGCAAATTCAGCCATTAAGAAAAAGGCTGTCCCAGGTAATAGGACACCGATGACATTTTTCTCTGCCATTTTTTTAATTCCTTCATCCGAAGCTTTTAGTAGGTGATCAGCTGAGACTGCGCCTACTTCCGCTGCTAGTTCAGCACCACCGTAGGGTTCAATTTCATCTGCATGTATTTTAGGTATGAGTCCATTGTCTTTACCCGCTTCTAAAATACGCTTCGATTGTTTTGGCGTAAACACACCACGTTCACAAAATACGTCATTAAATGTCGCAAGCTTTTTCACTGCGACTTCAGGTATCATTTCAGTAATAATACGATCAACAAATTTTTCAGGATCATCCTTTTCATCAATCGGAACCGCATGTGCTCCCATAAATGTAGATACTAAATCAAGGGGGTGATCTTCATTTAACTTCTTAGCGACTTGAAGCTGCTTCACTTCATCTTTCAGTGTTAATCCATAGCCGCTTTTTGCTTCTAATGTCGTCACACCGTTGAGTAAGAATGTATCCATTCTTCGCTTTGCCTGATCATACAACTCTTCGAAACTCGCTTGCTGGGTAGCCCTTGTCGTCGCATGAATGCCTCCCCCTGCATTCATAATTTCCATATAGGACTTTCCTTTGAGACGCATCGCATATTCGTTTTCCCGCGTACCCGCATGAACGAGATGTGTATGGGGATCAATTAAACCTGGTGCTACCACTTTATTCGTAGCATTAATTTTCTTCGCAGTTGTCAGTAATGTTTTATATTTCCGTTCGATTTCCTCATCTGTTCCAACGGCTAAAATCGTACCATCTTGAATAATGATGCTCCCATTTTCGATCACATGTAACTCATTCATTTCCAATCGAGTTGCGGGCTGTTCTGTATGACCCGCCATCGTTAGTAGCTGGGCAGCATGTCTGATCACAATTGTTTGACTCATTTATGACTCCTCCTTGTTCGCTAATATTGGTATGTGAATACCTTTTTCCCGAGCTGTTTCTTCAGCTTTCTCATAGCCTGCATCAACATGACGCACAACGCCCATACCCGGGTCAGTCGTTAATACTCGTTTTAGTCGCTCTTCAGCATCCTTTGTTCCATCAGCAACAATAACCATGCCCGCATGCAATGAATAACCCATACCAACACCACCGCCATGATGCATACTTACCCAACTCGCCCCTCCAACACTATTAATGAGTGCATTAAGAATCGGCCAATCGGCAACCGCATCACTCCCATCTTTCATTGCTTCGGTTTCGCGGTTTGGTGAGGCTACCGACCCTGAGTCTAAATGATCTCTCCCAATGACAATTGGAGCTTGAAGTTCCCCACGGGATACCATATCGTTAATGATTTCCCCAAATTTTGCCCGCTCTCCATAGCCAAGCCAACAGATTCTAGCAGGTAACCCCTGGAAACGAATCTTCTCCTGTGCCATTCGAATCCACTTACAAAGGGCTTTATTCTCACTAAACTCTTCTAAAATAACTTGATCTATTTTATAAATATCTCCCGGATCACCTGACAACGCAACCCAACGGAAAGGTCCTTTTCCTTCACAAAATTGGGGGCGAATATAAGCAGGTACAAATCCAGGAAAATCAAACGCATGATCGAGGCCTTCATTTTTAGCAACTTGACGAATATTATTGCCGTAATCAAATGTAACCGAGCCTTTTTCTTGCATCTTGAGCATCGCCTTAACATGGGTTACGATACTTTGTTTAGCTAATTTTTCATATTGTTGTGAATCTTTCTTCCGCAACTCATCTGCCTCAGATAACGTCATATTTACAGGGATATATCCATTTAGCGGATCATGTGCTGATGTTTGGTCCGTGAGAACGTCGGGAATAAAATTATTCTCAATCATTTCAGGTAGCATCTCGGCAGCATTTCCTACGAGACCAATTGATAAGGCATCCCCCCTGGCACATGCTTCCTCAGCAAGTCGAATCGCATGCTTTAAATCAGTTGCTTGTCTGTCTAAATACTTTGTTTCTAAACGACGATCAATTCGGTGTTGATCCATTTCAATGGCAATACAAACTCCTTCAGCTAATGTAACAGAAAGTGGTTGTGCACCCCCCATTCCCCCAAGACCAGCTGTAACCGTTATCGTGCCCTTCAAACTTCCGTCAAAATGCTGACGTCCACATTCTGCAAAGGTTTCATACGTTCCCTGTACAATGCCTTGGCTCCCAATATAAATCCAGCTTCCAGCCGTCATCTGTCCATACATCATTAATCCTTTTCGATCCAGTTCATTAAAATGCTCCCAATTTGCCCAAGCCGGTACTAAATTAGAATTAGCGATTAATATTTTTGGTGCATCTTTATGCGTTCGAAAAACAGCGACAGGTTTCCCAGATTGAATTAACAATGTTTCATCATTTTCAAGTTGTTTTAATTCCCTTACAATTGCCTCATAGCTTTCCCAATTTCGCGCGGCCTTTCCGATCCCACCATACACAACTAACTCATCCGGATTTTCTGCCACTTCGGGATTGAGGTTATTGTTCAACATGCGTAAGGCTGCCTCTTGAATCCAGCCCTTAGTATGCAATTCATTGCCATGATATTGCTTTATTTTTTTCACCACTTTATCATCTCCCCCATCCATAAATAAGTGCCTACATTTCTTTCAATAAGGAATGTTATTGATTAAAATATTCCATCACATCTGCTACTAATAGAGCTGCCAACCTTGATGTCCGCTGATTTTCATCGACGCGAGGATTGACTTCTGATAAGTCAAAACTCATCACCTTTTCTTTGCTAACAAGATAACGCAATAAGCTTCTGACGGTTTTCGGATCAAGCCCATACGGTGAAGGAGCACTTACCCCAGGTGCAGAAGAAGATGAAATGACATCCGTACACAATGTCAGAATAATGAAGTCGTATTGACTACAAAATTCATCAATCACTCCAAATGTATGTTCATCATCCATAACATCTTCTTCTAAAATGTATGTACAATCATGTTTTTCTGCTTCTTCAAATAAAGCTTTCGTATTGCCTGGCTTTTGGATTCCTAAACACAAATAACCCGCATGTAAATCCTCTGATAATATTTGTTGAAACATTGTTCCAGAAGAAGGTACGTCATCGACTCTTAAATCAAAATGCGCATCAATATTAATAATTCCCAATGATGCCTTCGATCCCAAAAACTCCCGGATTCCTAAATAATGGCCATATAATGTCTCATGGCCGCCGCCAAGGATAATCGGAATACATTGTTTTTCTAAGAGCCTACGAATCGTTGTTCCAAGTTCCTGTTGAGCCTTTTCCAATTCCCTATCTTCACAGACTACATTCCCTACATCAATTACCTTTTCTTCTCTTTGATGAAAGGGAAGACTAGATAAAAACTTTCTAATTTCGTTTGGTGCTTGTGCAGCACCTACTCGACCTTGGTTTCTTCTTACACCTTCATCACATTCGAAGCCAATGAGACTAAATACCTTGTTATGACCAATCTTTGGTAATTGATCTACTTGATGCAATTGAACAACTTGATGATAACGAAGACTGAATGGGTCCTTATCAATTCTACCCGTCCACAGATCTTTTTTTGGTATACTCTTCATCATAAACACCTCAATCTTGACTAATTCCATACATCTGCATTAAAGAGTGCAATCGCTTTCATTTCTATTATAGGTAAGTTAATATATAATCACAAATACATGTTTTATATGATTCTATAGCTTTTGACTATAAATGGAGAGGAAAATACCAATGGAAATACGCCACTTGCAATACTTTGTTACGGTTGTAGAAGAAACGACATTCACGGCCGCTGCATCCATTTTGCATATTTCTCAACCTTCTTTAAGTACAGCGATTAAAAAACTAGAATATAAGCTTGGAATCATCTTGTTAGACAGAAGTACAAGAAGCCTTCAATTAACAAAGGAAGGGGAAGTATTATACGAGGAGGCTAAAAAGCTAATTATCCATTTCGAACATGTTCAAAATGAAATGAAACGATTAAAACAACAGGGCCCCTTAGAACTATCGATTGGATTAATTGAATCCTCTACGTTTTGGCTCCCTAAGATTTTACCACGTTTTAGACAGCAGTTTAAAAATGTCCATATACAACTATTAGAGATTCTCAGTTTACATGATATTGAAAAAGCGCTGAATAACTTTGACGTAGACATCGCCATTACAAATCAGTATATAAGTAATCAAGCCATTAAAACCATCCCCATTTATGAAGAGAAGTTAGTCGCCTTGCTCCCCCCCATGCATTCTTTAAGAAGGAAAGATTATATTACCATTCATGATCTAAAAGGTGAAGATTTCATTATTTCTAAAAAGGGATTTCAAACGAGAATGGATATTTTAAACGCCTTTCAAAAAGAAGGCATTCAACCAAATATCAAATTTGAAATCGAACGATTTGAAACAGCTTGCAACCTAGTAGAGGATGGTTTAGGCATTACAGTCGTTCCAGAAAATTACGTAAAATATTCTCATAAACGCATCTATCATATCAAAGAGATTCACCAGGCTAACATTTCACGAATGGTTTACTTAGCCTACGTAAAAAATAGATACTTACCTCCATTAGTTGTTCAATTTATTTCATTAGTTAAAGGATCTTTCACAGATGAAATAGAATGATCGAAATTTTAGTGATCAAAAGGGGGATAGCAGTCGTTATTAGTAACATGACGTACGTTCGTGTTCAACAGGGAAATTATTGGCTACAACACTGGACCTGATAAAGATACAGCTCTTGTTCATAAAGCTTTTACCAGCGCAAAGATAACTTATATGAGATACAGTTATTACACACAGATTATGGTAATGAATTTACAAATGTATTACTTCGTGTGGCACTTCAATCATTTGGCATCAAACCTCCTCTGAGTATGAATGGCACTCCTGTAATCCTGCAGTGGCAAAAGCTGTTTTTAAGTTGTTTAAACACCTTTATCTCTATACCCTGATCGTGAACGGTATTGTTGCGGTGCACGTACTGGATAATTTAATGGTAACGTATAGAAATGGACGAGATGAGTAAATGGAATGGAAGCTAGCAAACCAAATGCTGCAATGACATGTATTTTAAATATCAAAGGGACTTGCACCATTAACCCAGATTGAGGCTGTAAAATAAATAAACTGCGAAACCATGGTCCAATTGTCGCCCGGTATTCGTAGGCGCCGACTGTTGTATTATAAATAATCGACATATATGTTCCGATTCCCGCTACGACAAGTAACGCAACCACAGAAAAGTAATCAGCAAATGTAGCATGAACTCGAACTGGATCAATTGTCATTTTTCTAATCAATAAAATAACAAGTCCTGCGACAACCATTAAGCCTGCAATTCCCCCACCATATATCGCTCCAAAATGATACATTGCATCAGATATTCCTAAAGCTTCATAAAATCCTTGCGGTACGATCATCCCCATTACATGTCCCAAAAAAGCGAAGATGATTCCCCAATGAAATAATGGGGATCCAATTCGAAGCCATTTTTTCTCAAAAAACTCCGTAGACGGTGCCGCCCATGATAACTGTCTAAAAGCATAGCGATAAAGTAGACCTACAATCATGATGACTACTGTTATATACGGGAAAATGACCCACCAAAAAATTTCGGCCATTAATGTCCCTCCCTTGAAAAGTTATTGGTACCTTATCCAATTATTGATACATAAGTGGGTAAGGTAATTCATCTAAATCTGCTTCTTCTCTATTGTTTGCTAATTGCTCAATTTCCTCTTTTGTAGGGCTAGGAAATACATCTTGCATAAGAAACGTAAGAATACTTGCATATGGATTCTCTTCGTCAATATGATTGGCCATTCTTTGCACGGCAACGGCTAAGCGTTTGTACAATCGGTCATACTCTTCTGTTTCAGATCCGACAGCCAAAAACTCAAAAAGCATGGGCATATAATCTCCTAATTCTTTTTCTACTTGTTCAAAACCGGCATCTTTAACAACCGTTTGTAATTTAATAAGAGCGGCACCCCGCTTTGTACTATCACCCAGTTCATGTGCGGTTAAATAGAGACCTAATTTATCTTTCAAATCAAAGGTTTCTACATATAATTCTTTGCGTTCTTGGGGGGATAACCGCAATAAGGGAGCATAAGCTTTTATTAAATTTTGTTTGATCTCATCTGACTGAGTATGCTCTCTCATTAATCGTTCCATTGCTTTACTTTCTTCAACAAAATCATCAGCAGGATATCCGAGGAGATGGGAGGCAATTATGAGAATAACTCGTTTATCTTCATTCATTGCTTATCTCTCGCCTTCAAATAAGCAAATGTTGGATCCATACCCTCAGCTGGTGCTAATTCTTCAATACTACATGCACCTTGTTTATAATATAGATCGTCATCCATTTCCCTACGCCCCGTTGGAATGACAAATCGTTCATCATATTTTGCAACGCCTAATAATCGCGCCATATCTTCAATTTCCTCTGGTGTTGTACCTGCTTCCTTTACTAATTCACTTTTGCTAAATTCATCAATTCCTCCAACCGTTTTCCCTCTCATATGCACTCTCATCGCTGTTAATTTAAGCAACACCTTTCGAATAACATCCGTATCTCCTGCCGACAGTAACGAAGCTAAATACTCCATTGGAATTCTCATTTGATCTACTGCGGGAATATAACCATCCGTACTTAATTCTTCCTCATTTGTAATATGATTCATAATTGGGCTTAGTGGTGGTACATACCAGACCATCGGCAATGTACGATATTCTGGATGTAATGGTAAGGCAATCTTCCACTTCATTGCCATTTTATAAACCGGCGATTGTTGAGCAGACTCTATCCAAGCATCGGTAATCCCAGCTTTGCGAGCCTCTTCTTGAACTTCTGGGTCAAAAGGGTCTAGGAAACAATCAAGCTGGGCTTCATATAAATCTTGTGGATCTTCAACCGATGCCGCTGCTTTCACTTTATCTGCATCGTAAAAAATAACACCAATATAACGAATGCGTCCGACACACGTTTCAGAACAAATTGTCGGCAATCCAGCTTCTGTACGCGGATAACAGAAATTACACTTTTCCGCTTTATGAGTACTCCAATTATAATAAACTTTATGATATGGACAGCCACTCATACAAAAACGCCAGCCCCTGCATGCGTCTTGATCTACGAGCACAATCCCATCTTCATCACGCTTATAGAGAGCACCTGATGGGCATGAAGCAACACAGGAAGGATTCAAACAATGCTCACAAATTCTCGGCAAATACATCATAAATGTTTTTTCATATTCCATCGAAATATGTTCCTGTAATTTTTGTACATTTGGATCAAGGGGAACAACTTCACTTCCGCCAGCTAGATCATCATCCCAGTTTGGTCCCCATTCCGGTTTATCAATATATTCTCCGGTAATTTGTGATACTGGCCTTGCGACTGGAAGGTTTTCTGACTCTGGGCTATTAATCAAATTATCATAATCATATGTCCAGGGTTCATAATAATCTTCCATTGTTGCCATGTCTGGATTATAGAAAATATTAGCAAGTTTAGAAATGGGACCACCTGCTTTGAGTCTGAGTTTCCCGCCCTTATATTCCCAGCCCCCCTTGTAGCGGTCTGTATCTTCCCAACTTTTCGGATATCCAGGGCCAGGTCGCGTTTCTACGTTATTGAACCACATGTATTCTGCTCCTGGTCTATTTGTCCATGTGTTTTTACAGGTTACAGAACAGGTATGGCAACCTATGCATTTATCCAAGTGCATGACCATTGCGACTTGTGCTTTAATTCTCAAGCCAATCTACCTCCTTTAATCCTCGAATAACGGCAATCGTGTCTCGATTATGGCCAGTTGGACCATAATAATTAAATCCATAACTTAGCTGTGAGTAGCCACCGATCATGTGGGTCGGCTTCAAGGAAATTCGCGTCACACTATTATGCGTACCCCCCCGTTTTTTATTAATGGCTGTTGCCGGGACACCCAATGTTCGGTCCTGAGCATGATACATATAGGCCATGCCTCTAGGTATACGGTAAGTAATGACAGCTCTTGCTGCAATTACACCATTTCGGTTATAAACTTCAAGCCAATCATTATCTTTGATCCCTATGGAAGCTGCATCGTCTTCATTCATCCAGACCGTTTGCCAGCCTCTAAATAATATCGACATGGCTGTTGTGTCTGTGAACATCGTATGAATTCCCCACTTATGGTGAGGTGTCAGATACCTAACTGTAATCGCCTTACCATTTTCTTCAACCTCTTTTTCATTTTTCAAAAATGGACCATGGACTAGTGGTGGCAAATATAATGGTAATGCTTCACCAAAATCTAGGATCATTTCATGATCAAGGTAAAAACTTTGTCTTCCTGTCAATGTTCGCCACGGAATATTGTATTCTGTATTCACTGTGAAAGGGGAGTATCGCCGGTTATCTTTTTCTAATCCACTCCACACTGGCGTCGAAATAGCGTGTCGCGGTTGAACAGTTAATGCTTCTAATGTGTAGTCCTCTTCTGCTCGACCCTCAGCTATTTCTGTCAATTTTTGCCCAGTTTTAGCCTCCAGTGATTTCCATCCTTCTACTGCCCGCTTGCCGTTTGTTGCCCCAGACATCAAGAGGATGGCATCGATTGCTTGTTTATCCGAATATATATCGGGATTTCCTTTACCAACCCCCTCCCTTTTTGATACACCAATCCGGCTTTTTAATTCTTCATAAACTGCTTCACCGGCTATTTTTACGCCTTTGCTTCCATACCCTTTTTTTAATTCAGGGCCTATCGTCGTCATTTGCTCATATACATTGGGGTAATCACGTGTAACGATTTGGAAATTAGGCATTGTTTTTCCTGGAATTGCTTCAATCTCGCCTTTGCGCCAATCTTTAATTTCCCCCATCGGTTGAGCAATTTCTCCCGGGGAATCATGTGCGAGCGGTGTCATCATTAAGTCTTCGCTTTCTGGTAAATGTTTTTCCGCCAATTCAGAGAAAACTTTACTAATTTCCCGAAACGTATCCCAGTCGCTCTTCGCTTTCCATGGTGGTGAAATCGCTGCATTAAAGGGATGGACAAAAGGATGCAAATCCGTACTACTAATATCAAACTTTTCATACCACGTAGCAGCTGGCAATATAATATCTGAGAACAATCCTGAACTTGTCATGCGAAAATCAACACTAACGATGAGATCTAGTTTCCCTGTTGGCGCTTCACCTTTCGCATTGATCGTTTCGGGTTGCCATGAATTTTCCGTGTCCGCTAAAATCTGATCTTCCGCACCAATTAAGTATTTTGCGAAGTACTCATGCCCTTTACCACTATCACCAAGTAAGTTCGAGCGCCAATTAAACATTACCCTAGGAAAATTCCTCGGATCTTCTGGGTTTTCAATCGCCCAGTCAATTTCTTCATTTTTAATTTTCTCAACAACATCTTCAATAATTTCCTCTTCACTGTCTAAACCTTTTTCACGACCTTCTTTCACAAGATCGATAGAATTTTGTGAGAATTGAGGAAAACTAGGTAGCCATCCTAACCGTGCAGAAAGCGCATTAACATCAGCAGGATGCATTTTATTATATTTTCCGCCCCAATTAGATTGTTCCTGATTTATATTGACTTCATACCGGAATTGCTCTGTGGCAAAATAGAAAAATGAAGTCCCATTTTGTAGGCGTTGTGGTTTTGTCCAGTCATTTGCAAAAGCTATTTGTTGCCACCCTTCAAGTGGACGGACTTTTTCCTGACCGACATAATGGGCCCAACCACCACCATTCACTCCTTGGGAACCGGTTAATAAAACGAGATTAAGAATACAACGGTAAATTTGATCACTATGGTACCAATGATTTGTCCCACCACCCATAGCGATCATTGACTTTCCTTTTGTACGAGCAGCATTATCTGCAAACTCTTTGGCGATCTGAATAACATGATTTTTATTTACACCCGTAATACTCTCCTGCCATGCTGGCGTATACGCTTTTGGATCATCATAATCAACTGGATAATCTCCTGGTAAATCGCGATTTACACCGGTATGAGCCATCATCAAATCATAAACGGTTGTCACTTTTAGCATGGTCCCGTCTTTATCCTTAATATATTTAACAGGTACTCCCCGTACAACGGTATCGCCTTCTTCCATCGCAAAGTTAGGAAACGTAACGAGGACCTCCTCATCAGCGGAATTGATAAAGCTTAATTGCGGATCAATGAACGTTCCATCTTCTTTTTCCAATTCTAAATTCCACTTTTTACCTTCATCCCAGCGGAATCCCTGACTTCCATTTGGGGTTTCTAACTTATTCGTTTGTTCATCCCAAACGAATGTTTTCCATTCACCAAGATCATGAGAATCATCAATGTCTGTCGTGCGCAGAAAACGGTAAGAACGATGCTCACCCTCATCTTCCTTTAATGTAACGAGGAAGGGTAAATCTGTGAATTTCTTTACATATTCCGAAAAATACGGTGTTTCTTTGTCAACGTAAAATTCCTTTAAAATAACATGGGTCATAGCAATCGCCAGTGCCCCATCTGTCCCAGCTCGTGCTGGAAGCCAAATATCAGCAAATTTTTCATATTCTGCATAATCCGGACTCACACCAACTACTTTCGTTCCATTATATCTCGCTTCCACCATAAAGTGAGCGTCTGGTGTTCGCGTTTGCGGTAAATTCGTACCCCAAATAATAAAATACTTGGCATTATACCAATCCGCACTTTCCGGAACATCAGTTTGCTCTCCCCATACTTGTGGAGATGCTGGAGGTAGATCCGCATACCAATCATAGAAGCTTAATATCGTTCCACCAATTAATGATAGAAAACGCGTTCCAGCTGAATAACTGACCATTGACATCGCGGGGATTGGACTAAATCCAACAACACGATCTGGTCCATATTTTTTTATTGTATAAATCGAGGCGCTCGCAATAATCTCACACACATCATGCCATTCCGCACGAACTAATCCACCTTTTCCACGCGACTTTACAAACCTAGCCCGTTTTTCCGGATCATTCATTATATTTTCCCAGGCAACTACTGGATCATGCCCTTGTTCACGTTCTGCTTTCCACAGCTCATATAAATGGCCACGAATATAGGGATACTTTACTCGTATCGGACTGTATGTATACCAAGAAAAACTTGCTCCCCTTGGACAGCCGCGCGGTTCATATTCAGGAAAATCATCACCTGTTGATGGATAGTCAGTTTGTTGTATTTCGGACGTAATAATCCCATCTTTAACAAAAACTTTCCAACTACACGAACCCGTACAATTAACGCCATGTGTAGACCGGACTGCTTTATCGTATTGCCATCTACGCCGATATATATCTTCTGCATCTCTTGGACGGGGACTTTCCTCTGCCCAACCATCATCGATCTGTTTTCCGCGCTTTAAATGTTTTAATGCTTGGAATAATTTATTTCTTTTGGCCACTGGAACCATCCCCTTCCAACATTGCTTCTATAGGATTAAACTGATCTCCGACAATTCGAAAGCTCTCGGTTCCTTCTGCAAGCTCTTCCAGAAAAACAGCAAAACTTGGCGCATTTGCCGCAACCAATATCAACCGTTCTAATGTGTCTAGTTCATTTAGTTCATAAATATCCATTATAATCCTCGGGTGGATATCGCCAAATCGCATTCGTAATACTGAAATGAGGTCTTCCCTATCTTGAATGAAGCCTGCTTCTTTTTCATATAAGAACACATTTTATCCTCCTTTATTATCATAAATATTATACGATCACTATGGTGCCATCATTTTGAAATAATCTGCTATCATCGCTTCTTTGCAAGTTTCTGCAACCTTTTTAATAAATTGAATGAAGTCATCAGCTACTTCTTCAATTTCTTTAAACGAAAAGAATTTGGTTTCCTGATGTGCATAATCTTCACCAAATTGCAGTGTAATTTGAATTCCTTCTTCACCCTTATTCCCATTCATCAGAACATCATAAGAATGGATGTTGTAGATTTCTAATTCTGAAACGATCGTATTATATAGATGTGGTGAGATAATTCGTAATGGCTTCTCCTTTTGAATTCCTTCATTTCTTTTCATGTCTAAGCCTCCCCGTAAAAGTTAAACTTTGTGTTCTCCTATAATTCTTTCTTCCTCATCATTATGAATTAAATCGACTAGAATTAAAGCTTGAAATCGCTGTAAGACGGACTCGCCAACGCCTTCTGTATCAAGTTTCTCTTTAATTTGATCAATAAGAATCCTTAAAATAGTATGATCACGAGTGAGTCCCATAATGGATTCCTTTAATTTTGGTGAGGATTCAACTAAGTCCTTATAAAGCCCCTTTTCTTCCGCATCTGCATGTCGTAATGTTCTCGTTTCCCAGTGTTCAACAATAATGTAGGCCAGTTTTAATGCTTTATCCTTTTTCTCATCTTCTAACAGACGTGCTAAGAGGTCATTCAATTCCTCTGCCTCGATTATTGCCGCTTCATGAATTGCTGCATGACTATCTACGTTTTTTAAACCAGGACCTGACAATGAAAGACACTTCCTTTCTCCATTTTCTCTCGTTCTTATATTTTATAAAAAGATTGAAATACCTAGAATCGCCCACACCCGTTTTGAAATTGGTGTGGAAATTTTCCTACTAAACATGTTAACTTTGACGCGTTTTTTTATGTAATTTACATATATCCAATTATAAAAGAGTACAAATTGTACTTTTCCCATTTCTTCCAAATTTATACGGTTATATTTGGGATGATATAAAATAACGAAATACATTAGATGGAATGAATTTCGTAATTGCTAAAATCTGCTACATCGACATGACATGTAGTTAAGAATGGTTTAACGAAACTATATGTCGTATCGGTGTGGCACTAAATCGGTATTATGAAATTCATTAGATGGTATAAGCATTAAAACTTACATATTTATATGTGATTGAGTATGATGGGGCTTGGCGATATAAAGAGGATATACATCTGATCGTCTCTTGTTTTTGCTATTATGCTTTAGGGGGAAAGGTGTCTGACAATTTGAATCGTTCACTAGATAATAAACGTTATAGATTAGCTTTACTACTTGGTTTTCTTACAGCATTCGGTCCGCTCACGATCGACATGTATTTACCATCATTTCCGAGTATTGCCAATGAATTCAGCACAAATGCTTCACTCGTCCAGTTCAGTTTAACGGCATGTTTGCTTGGACTCGGTATCGGTCAACTTGTTATCGGACCGATGAGTGATGTTCGAGGAAGGCGTTCACCACTACTGATCTTTCTGACGATGTATATCGTTGCTTCGATCCTCAGTGCTTTTGCGCCTAATATTTCTATTTTTATCGGTGCACGCTTTTTACAAGGATTTGCTGCAGCTGCTGGAATTGTTATTTCACGGGCCGTTGTTCGTGATGTCTATAGCGGACGAGAACTTACTAAATTCTTTGCTTTACTTATGCTTATTAATAATCTCGCTCCGATATTAGCACCAGTTGCAGGAAGCACTATTCTCTTATTTACAAACTGGAGAGGCGTGTTTATATTCCTAGGTCTGATTGGTATCATTCTAATCCTACTTGTAACATTCAATCTTGAAGAAACACTACCACCTGAAGATCGAGTACCAAGTAACCTAGGACAAACATTCAAGAACTTCCTTTCGCTCTTGAAAGATCGGCAATTTGTCGGCTATGCACTTACACAAGGTTTTATTATGTCAGGAATTTTTGCTTATGTATCTGGCACACCTTTTGTATATCAAAATATTTATGGCACATCACCACAATTATTCAGCCTATTATTTGGCATGAATGGGGTTGGAATTATGATCGGGACATTCCTTATCGGGCGATTTGCAGACCTTATTCCCGAATCACGCTTTTTAAAAATCGGTCTATTCATGGCGATGGCAGCGAGTTCCACCCTATTAATTGTCGTATTATTCAATGGGCCACTTTGGGCAGTCGTTGTTCCGATTTTCATTTTTGTGTCATCAATTGGAATTATTTCTACATCGTCATTTTCTCTTGCTATGCAAACACAAGGACATATTGCGGGAAGCGCATCCGCTCTTTTAGGATTATTACCATTTATCCTCGGTGCACTTGCAGCCCCCCTTGTTGGAATCGCGGGAGAAAAAACGGCCGTTCCGATGGGTGTCATCATATTTATGGCTAGCTTATTAGCTCTCCTATCTTTTTATGGACTCGTTGGAAAGCGACAAGTGGATGTCAATAATTGATTGGGTTATCACTAAGAGGTATACCAGTTCAACAAAGATAAAAAGCGCCTAAGAGGACATTTGTCCGCCTAGGCGCTTTATCATGATTATTCACCAGTTTTCGCAGTTCGGGATAAATATGGTATTTTAAATATAAATTCCATGAACTACTCGATTATTAGAATATAGATAAAAGTGATCCACCTATAGCTCCAGAAACTACAATAATCCAAGCGGGAAGTTTCCAATAGGCGAGCAGTGCGAACAATACAGCAGCTAACGCGAAGTCAGTTGGTCCCAAGATTGAACTTGTCCAAATTGGAAAATAAAAGGCAGAGATTAATATCCCGATAACTGCTGCATTTACGCCCATTATAGCGCCTTTAATTTTATCATTCTTACGTAAACTATCCCAAAATGGTAACGCACCAAGAATAAGGAGGAAAGCTGGTAAGAAAACAGCAAACGTTGCGACTAAACCACCCTGCCAACCTTTCATAACGGTTCCTAAATAGGCGGCAAATGTAAATAGAGGACCTGGTACTGCTTGTGTCGCACCGTAACCTGCTAAAAATGACTCTTCGCTTATCCATCCAGTTGGGACAAGTTCCTGTTCTAATAAAGGCAAAACAACATGGCCCCCACCGAAAACTAAAGAACCTGAACGATAAAAACTGTCGAACATAGCTATCCAATAGGATCCAGTTACCTCTCTGATAACTGGTAAAATAAATAATAAGCCGAAAAACAATAGTAGACAGATCACCGAAATCCTTTTCGAAATCGGGAAGTTCGATCTAGCTTCTTCTACCTCATCGTGTTCTTTAAATAAAAGGAATCCAAAAAATGCAGCAATTAAAATGACACCTACTTGAGTAAATGCTGATTGCCAAAGAAGTGTACCTAGTAGTGCAAATATGGCAATGGCTTTTCTTTTTAAATCGGGAGTTAAATTTTTGGCCATACCGATAATCGCATGTGCAACTACGGCTACTGCTACAATTTTTAATCCGTGTATCCACCCAGCATCTCCGATATCGAATCCAGTGAACAATAAAGCAAAAATGATTAGCGCAATAACTGAAGGTAACGTAAATCCTATAAAAGATGTAATTCCACCTAATACACCTGCCCGCATAACGCCTATACCGATACCTACTTGACTACTGGCTGGACCAGGTAAAAACTGAGATAAAGCGACTAAATCCGCATAACTTTTTTCATCCATCCATTTTCTTCTTCGTACATATTCTTCATGAAAATACCCTAAATGAGCTGTTGGGCCACCAAAAGATGTAAAACCTAGTCGAGTTGAAACTAGAAACACTTCTAACAGTGATTTAAATCCCCTTTTTCGGTCCGTTTTATTCATTGTTGGCTCCTTTTTCAGCTAGTAATTAATACTATCCGATTTTTATGGTGACTTACTTTGGATTCTACATAACTCTCGACAAGCTACGACTCTTACTAACCTTGTGGGTCGGTCTCTAATCCTGATGAATATGCGCGTCCCACCAGGAGACAATAAAAAATGAATCTTAAAAAACTCATGATTCATTTTATATGGTTTAATGAATTTCATAATCCCTATTTATAGCTATGTAGTAGCATAGCTGGTTACCGTAATTATGAAATTCATTCGGTTAGTTATTATTTTCTTGCTCATACATTGCTTTCAATTCATCTTCCACGCTGTTTTTGGCAAGTGGAACCCCCACTCTATAAGCTGAACGATTAATCATCAATGCGGATAGCGGCGCCGTTATGAACACGAATAAAATCGTCAATAATAACTTCGCATTGATCACACCTTCTGGAATAAAGTAGAGAAATGTAGCTAGCATTAAACAGATGACTCCAAGTGTGGAACTTTTACCTGCCGCATGCATGCGACTATATACATCAGGCAGACGCATGACACCGATCGCACTTAAAAGCGTGAAGAAGACTCCTAACAGAATGAAAATACTTGTCATGATTTCAATCGCGGTCAAATACAGCACCCCTTTCAATAAATTTCGATAAGGCGACAGTTCCTACAAACGAAAGAATACTTAACACAAGGATTACATCAGAATAAGCTATGGTATCTTGAAGAATCATAATGACCCCAATAAAACCAACTAATGTAATCCCTAATGAATCCAAACCTAAAATACGATCAGCAACTGAAGGACCGATAAGTATCCGTATCAAGAAAAGAGCTAACGAGATCGTTAAGACAATAAGCGCAAGATAAAGAATTACTTGAAACATTATTTCGTCACCTCCATAATTGCTCGCTCAAATGTATCATGAATCTCTTCGATCATCTCTTCCTTATCTGGAACATCAATGGCGTGAATATAGATCGTTTTACTGTCCTCTGAGAAATCCATTGATATTGTTCCAGGTGTTAAGGATATGAGTGCCGCAAGCAGCGTTATTTCAGCATCAGACTCTAGCCTCGTTGTGACTGCAACAATTCCAGGCTCATTATTCAGCTTCGGACGGAGTACAATTTTGATGACGTCGATATTAGCCTTGATCAGTTCGATAATGAAAAGCATGATCAACTTTATAATCGCCCACACCCGATGTAAATAAAAATCGGAAACAAGGAAGCGTCGTAACATAAATAAAATCAAAATCCCAATCATATATCCGACAATGAAACTTGTAGCTGTATAAGTATTTTGTAAAAAAGTCCATATGACAGCCATAAGCACATTGACTATAATTTGAAATGCCATAATAACTACTCCTTAAGCACAGATTCAATATAAATTGATGGATCCATAATTTGTTCTGCTACCACTAGTGAATATTGAAAAATAGGTTCAGCAGCTAGTCCTAGGATGATCGTTAGCGCTACTAAT
>DATGSG010000061.1:0-24176 GCA_035302925.1 Virgibacillus sp.
AAGTCTTGCCTGTAACTCAATGACATCCTCCCCTACTGCCCCTTGTTGAATAACTTGAGGACTGAATGCATGAATAGGTTTGACGGACTGTGTTGACTGAAGTCCAAAACTTAATAGACAAAAGGCAATGATTATGAATGAACATCTTTTGTAAGACATTACTTTCCTCCTACATCATTTATTTGTATGTTTAATGAATTTCACAATCTCTTTTTATAGCTATACCCGCATAGTTGGTTATAGTAATTATGAAATTCATTCTGTTGTCTATTTTTAGTTTTACTGCCTATTTTATTCATGAAAAGCAAATGTATTTATAAAAGAATAAAATTAGACACGAAAAAGTTCTATATAATTACAATTATATAGAACAGTCTATGTGCATATGTACCTACTATTTATGGTATGTTAAGCTTCATGAATGATCGATGCTGCGATTGCTTTTCCATGTAGGCGACCATTTTCAATGAAAATCTTATTCCCATCGTAACCCGCTGCAATTACTCCTGCAATATACAAATTACTTATATTTGTTTCGTATGTCTCTTGATTGAAAGTGGGTGTTCCTGTTTGGACATCAATCTCGATTCCTGCTAGTTGAAGAAATTGATGATGAGGGCGATATCCGGTCATGGCAAACACAAAGTCATTTTCTAATTGATGTGTCTGACCATTTACTTGGTAGGTTACATAATCACTTGTAATTTCTTCCACATGGGCATGAAAGATCATTTTCACATGCTCCGATTTTATTAAAGAATCAAACTCTGGTAATATCCATGGTTTAATACTTTTAGAATAATAAGATCCTCTATATAAAACAGTAACAGATGCTCCTGCTTTATGAAGTTCAAGTGCGGCATCAACAGCAGAATTCTTTCCGCCAATGACGACTACTTCTTGATTGAAGTATGGATGAGCTTCTTTGAAATAATGTGACACTTTACTGAGTTCCTCACCAGGAATATTAAGATAATTAGGCTGATCATAATAACCTGTCGCCATGATAATATGTGTAGCCTGATAAGATTTCTTCTCAGCATGGTTGTTTTCTGTTTGAATATAAAAGACATGGCCTGACTTTGTCACTTCAATTACCTTTTCAAAAGCCTGTATTCTTAGTTGATGACGTAGAGCAATTTCACGATAATAGGTCAGCGCCTCATTCCGATATGGCTTCTTTTGCGGGGAAATAAAAGGAACACCACCAATTTCAAGTTTATCACTTGAACTAAAAAATACTTGATGGGTTGGAAATTGATAAAGTGTATTCACAACATTTCCCTTTTCAATGATTAATGGATCAATTCCTTGCTTTTTTAATTCAAGTGCACACGATAATCCACATGGACCTGCACCGATTATAATTGTATTTTCAATCTGCATGGATATGCACTCCTTGGTAAAATAAAAATAAAAAAACTCCTATCCGCATATATATGATAAGAGTTTTATTGTGAAAGTTTGTAGTTTTATAGCGAATTATACCCAACCACGGAATCGTGAGGCCTCGGCCATTTTTCTAACTCCGACCATGTATGCGGCTAGTCGCATATCGACACGTCTTGTTTGGGCAGTGTCATAAATCGTATTGAATGATTTAATCATCGCTGCTTCAAGTTTTTCGTCTATTTCTTCTTCAGGCCAATAATACCCTTGGTTATTTTGTACCCACTCAAAGTAGGATACTGTGACACCACCAGATGATGCCATGACATCGGGAACTAATAGAATCCCACGATCCGTTAAGATTTTTGTAGCTTCCATTGTTGTTGGACCATTTGCAGCCTCTACAACAATTTTCGCCTTTATTTTATCAGCATTTTCTTTCGTAATTTGATTTTGTACGGCAGCTGGGACAAGAATATCACAATCTAATTCGAGTAATTCTTGATTGCTAATTGTATTATTAAAGAGTTTGGTAACCGTTCCAAAACTATCTCTTCGATCTAGTAAATAATCGATATCTAGGCCATCCTGATCATGTAAAGCACCATAGGCATCGGAAATACCGATGACTTTTGCACCTGCATCATGTAAGAATTTCGCTAAGAAACTTCCAGCATTACCAAAGCCTTGAACAACGATACGTGCGCCTTTTAAAGGAATACCCTTCTTCTTAGCAGCCTCATCAATACAAATGGTTACACCCTTTGCTGTAGCGGTTTCTCTACCGTGTGACCCACCAAGTACAATTGGTTTACCTGTAATAAACCCAGGGCTATTTAATTCATCAATATGGCTATATTCGTCCATCATCCAAGCCATTATTTGTGAATTAGTAAAAATATCAGGTGCAGGAATATCTTTTGTTGGGCCTACAAATTGGCTAATGGCTCGAACATACCCACGACTCAAACCTTCAAGTTCACGGAATGACATTTCACGTGGATCACAAACAATTCCACCCTTACCGCCACCATAGGGAAGATCCATAATACCTGATTTTAAACTCATCCAAATTGCGAGTGCATTAACTTCGGTTTGTGTTACTTCTGGGTGAAAGCGGACCCCACCTTTTGTCGGTCCAACCGCATCATTATGCTGTGCTCGATATCCGGTGAATACTTTTGTTGATCCATCATCCATTTTGACAGGAATTCTTACGGTTAACATTCGAAGTGAATCCTTTAAAAGTTCGTAAACTTCATTAGAGTATCCCAATCTATCTAACGCATCTTTTACAACAGCCCTCGTTGAAGCTAACACATCCAAATGTTCCTTCTCTAAGCTTGCGGAATCTGTTGTTTTATTGGCTACCATGAATTTACCTCCTAAATTTTTCTAAACGACGTGATAAAATAGCTATATCCATTGATTAGTATACACGTTCATCTTAAATATGCAATTATATAATTTCAGTATATCTCCAGTTAGAAATTGGAGTGTAAGCGCTCACTAACCTTCCTTTTTAGATAGTTGGACAAACGTTTCAATCATTTGTTCATAGGACATTCCTGTTGCTTGCGCAGCATCTGGAAATAAGCTCGTTGGTGTCATACCTGGAAGTGTGTTTACTTCTAATATCATTGGAACATGATCATCTGTCAATATGAAATCGACCCGTGAGTATGTTTCACACCCAAGTGACTGATGAGCTAATACAGCATATTCCTGAACACGTTTTGTCGTCTCATCATCAATTCTTGCGGGAATGATGTGCTCACTGCCCCCTTCAGCATACTTAGACTCATAATCATAAAAATCATTTTTGGGAATAATTTCAATCACTGGTAATGCTCTTTCCTCACCTAATGCACCTAAAACAGGAACCGTCAATTCTTTCCCTTTAATAAATTCTTCAACAAGAACAACATCGTCACTCGCGAAAGCATTGTCAAGAGCATCTGGTACTTGATCTTGATTTTCGATGATCGTTAACCCTAATGTTGATCCTTCACGATTTGGCTTAATCACAAAGGGTGGGGTGAATGCTCCCTTAATTTGTGCGACTACATGTTGTTTGTTCATCTGTTTAGTTTCATAGTAGATCGAACTCTTGGCAATTGGTATCCCATTTGTTTTAAATACGCGTTTTGCTTGTTGTTTATCCATGGCTAATGCAGATGATAGTACATCTGAACCAACATAAGGTATATTTAACATATCTAATAATCCTTGAATACGTCCATCTTCTCCAAATTTACCATGTAGTCCAATGAAAACAAGATCTACGTCTAGTTCAATAATCTCTTGCATTCGATCCGGATTGAAATCGATCCCAATCACCTGATGATTATTTTTTTCTAAGGCCGCAATAATTCCTTTTCCAGATGATAGGGATACTTCCCGTTCACCTGACACCCCACCATATAATACTGCAATCTTCATCTAAGACAACTCCTCTGTATTCGGTTATACTGTTTTTAATAAAAGTATGAAATAACTTGTTTTATTGCATGTGAGGAAAATATATTTTTTCCATATTCGATCAAGCGATAGGATGTAATAATGCTTGGTTGTGAGAATTCAGACATGATCGCAATAATATCCTCTTTGTTTTTATCTGCTAAATCAAGGTCATCCAATAACATATAATATTGGTCTTCAAAATAATAAACTTGACCACCTTCGATTGCTAATGATGATAAATAAGAAGCAACTTGAATTATATTTTCGAACTCTTTAAACGCAAAGATCAATTCATTACTTTCATCTAAAGTAACCTTCATTTCAATAAAGTCTTCATCTAAATCCATATCCTCTTCATCTTGGGTAACAATGACATGCATTCCTTGTGCTTGCATTAAATGAACTTGCACACGCAGCATTCCTTCTAATTCAAACCCTAGTTCGGAACTAGCCTCATACATCATATCACTAAATAAGCTCTGAACACTTGATGCATCATGCCATAAATCATCTTTTGTAAAACCACGTTCAACCAAGTCCTCAAACGTTAAGAAAATTGTAAATTGATTATCCGAAATTCGTTCAATTCGCATGTTGCATCCCCCCACAATTATATCTGTAAATCCCGTCAAACATTGTATGAATCATAAGCGTAAAAAACTCATGAAGAATTCAGGCTTTTTAACAAATACCTTTCCTTACTATATTATATGTCTGGAATAGAAATGTTGTATATATGAGTGTAGTAAAGTACTTATTTCGTGTGTATTTTTTCCCTTATCCTCAAATGATTCTTGATGATTCAATAAGAACCAATTGTATCATGATGTACAATAAAAACCAGATAAAAGCGTGTGTGAAGTATTATTTAATTATATGTATCTAATTTAAAAATAGCCACGATTTTATTCGTAGCTTCTACGCCATTGATAAGCAGACGAATTTACGTATCCAGTGATTAAAAGAACTGGTTCATAATCCCTGACAGATCGTTTCCCCAATAAGTATAGACCCCAATAATAAGTGCAATCAGAATGATCAGGACGACGAACAATCTGACGGTAGCTGTCCCAAATTTTATGCGGGTTCGTAGTTTTGTTTTTGAATGCACTTCTTTTCTAGGTGGTAAATTTAGTACATCAAGCTTTTGTACCCGTTCCCGTCTGATCGGAGCCTCTTTTGGTTCCTGTCCTTTTCCATGATGCTGTACTTCATTTAATAAATTCTCTAGTTGCTTGTCTAGGTCTTGATTCGTTGTTGTTTCATTATCCAATGTATAGCACCTCATTTTCCGTAACGTATCATTAATCCTAAGAGAAAGTTAACGATAAAATGGACTGTCATGGTTACGTATAAATTCCCGGTAACTTCAAATAAATAACCAATATAAAAACTCATTAGTAGAATGGATATAAATAAGACTGGTTTTTTTAAGTAACGAATATGAACAAATGCAAACAAAATACTTGCTGGAATAAAACCGATCGTCGTTTGGATAACACCTCTAAATAAGGCTTCCTCACAAATAGCGATGACAACAGTAAGAATAAATATATCACTGATCGAACGATTTTTAAATATCTTTTTATTAATTCCACCGTCATCTAAATACCGTTTCGGAAAGATCTCTATTAAAAAGATATCCACCATGACAATGATTAAACCTGGTATGACCCCATAATAAAGGATCTGAATGGGTTGTACTTTAAAGTAGTCAAACCAGTCAAACAAACTGTCAAACAGGATGAAACTCAATATCAAGCCAATTAATAAAAATACTAATTGTGATAAGAGCAGCGATCTTTTTAATTCCTGATCAGATAATGTTTTGATTCGTTCATTTTGTTTCATGATTGCCCTCAATTAATAACAGTGATTTTAACTTACTCTCCCATGAATGGAATCGTTGTGGTTCATCCATTTGATATTCCGGTTCCCATTGTGAAAAGGTGAATCCACAATGGGTGCAACATTGGAAAGTAGCTTGTTTATATGAATGTTGAAAATTAATATATAAATGTTTGCGTAAACAGTGTTCGCTGTTTAACCATGTCATGATTTGCTTTAACTTCATTTCTTTTACGATGATTCGATTTTTTCGATGACTATTTATTTGTTGAAAAGATTGTCGCCACAAATCTTGGTTAAAATAAAGTCGTTCATTTTCGATTATACCATTGATTTCAATTTGATAGTGTATAAATCTCCATTGAACTTCATTTATTTTAAAGTTTTCTTCAATTTCTTGCTCTGTCATTTTTAAAGATCGATTTTCTTTTGATATTCGCTCTAATTGTTCGAAGACATACATTAATTCTTCTTCTGAAGGTAGTTCTCTACGGATCATTGCCGCTGGAAAGTACTGATCGCCTTCTGAATAAAGTACCAAACTCACACTTTCTTTTCCATCCCGCCCTGCCCTACCTACTTCTTGAATAAAAGATTCAAGTTGAGACGGAAAATGATAATGAATAATTAGACGAATATTACTTTTATTAATTCCCATCCCAAATGCACTCGTACAACAAATGACATCCAACTGATCATTCATAAATTGTTGTTGAATAGAGATACGATCCATTTGCTCCATTCCACTATGATAAAATGCAATTCGTAGATGAGAAAGTTTATTTGCTAGCATACCCGCTATTTCTTCAGCAATTCTGCGACTGGAGAAATAGATTAAGGATGGTACACGATAGATCGATAAAACCTCGATTATTTTTTCTAATTTTTCTTGACGACTTGCGGTCTTTTCGATATGAAAGGCAATGTTTTCTCGATCCATTGGATACACATGCTCAATCATCTGTGGCCGTTGTAAAATAGAGATGATATCTTCTCTAACATTTTTTGGAGCCGTAGCACTTAATGCCATAATTGGCGGATTTCCTAGTGAATTAATGACAGAACTTAATTTTAAATAATCAGGTCTAAATTCATGCCCCCATTGAGAAATACAGTGGGCCTCATCGATCACGAATAAACTTATCTGAATTTGCTCGATATAAAACCTGACTTCCGGATTTTGTAATAGCTCAGGTGATACATAAATAATCTTATAAGTAGATAGCTTTTGGTACACTTGCCGTCTCTCTTCAAATTCCATAAAACTATTCAAAGCAACAACATCTTTAAAGTGAATGGATTGTAATTCCTTCACCTGATCAATCATAAGCGAAATTAAAGGCGATACAACAATTGTCGTCCCCGATAATAACTTAGCAGCTAACTGATAACATAATGATTTACCGGATCCTGTTGGCAATACACCTAAGACACTATACCCATTTAATACATCCTGAATGATTTCTTCCTGCCCTTGTCGAAATGTATCATATTTAAAATGTTGCTGTAAATGTTCAGTTAATATGTCTGCTTTTTCATGCATGTAAATCACCTGCTGTATATATGTTGTCAATTGTCGTTAAGGCAAGCCGTATTTGAAAATAGCTAATCTCGGAATCAACTTCCTTTTTTATTTGACTCAATTTAGTCGAACCGATTTGAATCACTGTATTTACAATTTCTAAACGGGTTTCCTCATTTAGATATGGTGATAGAGAAAATCTTCGATCATATAAGGCAATTTCAACGATATGATCATATAGTGTATTCACTTTTAATCCTCTTCTGTTCGCAATCTCGGTGGCAGTATATCCCTTTTTTAGTAAGTCATATGTCTTATGAGCGGAATTTGTAATAAAGCCATTCATAGGCAAATCATGGGTCAGTGAGGTCATAAAGGGATACCCTTGCTCATCTTCTCTAATCACTCCTAATAAACGATGGGTAATCGCAACGAGCAATAAGCGAACATCGTGAGTATCCATATTATACTGGGCGCCTAGTTGTTGAAGGCTCATACCGTATTGTCTGAAACCAGTTAATCGATCGACAAAAATAGTGGCCTCTTGAGTAGAAACGTAATGGAGTAATTTATGTAATTCCGTATAAACCATATGTAAATGTTGTGTAACCGTCTGCTTCATATCTTGATAGACATATTTAACCCAATCCGTTATTTTCAACTGATCGATGATTGGAATATAAGATGAGTTTTGCATCTTCCCGTTTGTTAATACTTGAATGAGTAGGAGTAACCGGCTTAAAAAAACATGATCAATCGACTCATATTGCAAGCCATTAAAATAAGCATAAGGGAGGTGATCTTCATGTTTTTCAAGCCATTCGTATCCACGTTGGGATGGATAATAAGCATCCATCGAGTTTGACTTAAGAAGCAATCTAGCTGTTATCAATTCGGTTATTTTATGATCGAAAACCGACCTATCCATCGCTTTATAGATACCATAGAAATGATCCAACTGATATAAATGAGAATCTTGAACCGTTTGTATAGATCTTCTACCCGTTAATAAATGGTAAATAGCTGTGATTGTTCGTTCATCTTTTATTTGCGAACTAGACTTAAGGATGATCCCTTCTAAAAACAAAACAGATGCTCCTTTCAACCCCATTGAAAAAAGTTTATCTAGCCATTGCGATACGTGATAATTACATAATATATGTCATTTTGATCCTTGAAGATCGTCCTATAATGAATGGTGATGTTTATCTTTTTTTAGTATCTCTATCTTTATAATAGAGTAGTTCGACCTATTTTGAAAGTAAAAAAAACCAACTAAGATACGTTGGTTTTTTGAATGTCAAAGCGATTACGTGCATAATTTCTAAAAAGATATGAAATCATTGGATACAATAAAATAATAAATACCGCATTTCCAATAGCATGATTGGTATCAAAAGGAAGTCCAGCTAGATAATAAGGCCAGAATTTACCGGTGATCTGATACGTTGTTAGCGATATGATCAGACCGTATAAATAACCAGCCCCTATGGAATAGATCACAATGATATAAAGTGGTATTCGCGTAAATATTTTTCCTAGGAGACCACTTATTAAACCGATGATCCCCCAAGAGATAATTTGCCATATTGTCCAAATCCCCATACCAAGCATCATATTTGATAAAAAGGTTGTTAATATAGCTAAGATAACGGCAGAACCTGGCCCCAAGATTAATCCGCAAATAATAATTAATGATGTAATGGGTTGGACATTCGGAATGAAGACAAAAACAGCTCTTCCAACCACCCCAAGTGCGGCCAATAGGGCAAGTAAGGTTATTTTATACGTATTCAATTAAATCATTCCCAAGCTTGTAAATCAAAAGTGACTTGATCACCTGGGTTTAATTCAACCTCTTGAGCACCAACGGTAGCCATTTCATCGTTTACAAAAAACATCCACGATTTTTCTTCATCTTCTTCAGGAGCAACACCTTCAATGGAAGTGATAAAGCCACCTTCCTCTTCAACATCAAAATTAGCTTTTAGTACATCCATCAATAAATCACCTTCTGAGATTGGGACTTCTTTCTCAGTGATTACTTCATCCCCCTCATCTATTGAAAGTGTAAAGTGGACAATCTCTTCTTGCTCCTCATTATTTTGATCTGTCTCTGCTGCATTCTCTGCTTCATTTGTTGGATTTTCTGTTGTCCCTTGATCTGTATCACCGTCAGAACCACACCCCATTAATAAAGCAAATGCAATCAAGATCGAACCAAACCGTAAAAACCATTTCTTCATTTTCTCTCACTCCTATTCAAATATTGAGGGTCAATCAAGATGGAATATCACATATAATCATCAAAAAAAGCTAACTCTACTTAAAGAGTTAGCTTTAGAAAGACAAGCGGAACATGCAAAGCATATCATGCCAATGATGTTATCGGTTATCCAATCGCCCATTCCCTCGAAGCATTGAAACACATGTAAATGGCAGGTCTACTGACTTGTGAGATTAACCTACTCTAAGCCCTTCCCATATATTTACACATACAGTGGATTATGCTTATTTCGTGATTCACTTACAGTTGCGAGGACAGTTCTAGCATATAACTAGATTCCCTTTTAAGTTAATGATTACACCATTTTCATTCGTATTCAATTGTCTGTACCTATCGTATCATAATTCCTATATCATATGGTAGTCTTTTATGAATCTATCATATACTATATTTTAAAACTAAAGGTCGTTCCTTCATTTAATTTACTTTTAACCGCGATTGTCCCATCATGCTTATCAATTATGTTTTTAACAATTGACAAGCCTAGGCCGGTTCCTTTCTTATTCGCGTTTCGAGTTCTTGATTTATCAGCTTTATAAAAACGTTCGAAAATAAATGGTAGATCCTCTTCTGATATCCCATTCCCATTATCAGCAATTTCAACATATAATTGCTTGCTATCATTTTTCACGGAGACCAAGATCTCTCCGTTCTCAGGTGTATGAGTAAGCGCATTGTCAATTAAATTTGTAAATACTTGTTCAAGTTGATCAGCATCGAAAAACGCCGTACCATTTGTTAGCTGTTTATTTAATTTGATCGTGATATGTTCTTCACCAGCAATACCTGAGAACTTTTTAATGATTCGATTAATAAATTTATCAAGATCAACGATGTCCTGATTTAACGGAGTATGACCAGAGTCCATTCTTTCCAAATCCAATAACTCATTCACTAAGCGCCCCATTCGAAGAGATTCTTCATTGATAATTTGCGCTAATTCGTTTTTATCTTCTTTGGACTCCGCAATATCATCAACGATTGCTTCACTATAGCCTTGCATGAGAGATATTGGAGTACGAAGTTCATGGGATACATTCGAGATGAAATCCTTTCTCAACTTATCCAACCGACGTTCCTCCGTCATATCACGCATGACTGCTACAGCACCACGAACATATGTCTGATCATGTAATGGGGTCATAATCATAACCCAATTACGACCTTGGAGGCTAATTTCTTGTAACACTTCTTTTTCGCCTTGAACGACTTTCTGTAAAATATCATTCAACTCACTTGGCAACTTCCGCCCTGAATCATCTACAGGATTTATATTATTAACAAAAAACCAATCTTCGATAAATTTATCGGCTGGTGGATTTGTTAAAATCATATCACCATTGCGATTTAATGTGATGACACCGTCTGCCATCGAGCTAACGATACCAGATAATTGTTCTTTTTCTTGTCTTAACGCATTGATATGGAATTTTAATTGACTTCCCATTTGATTAAATGCGATCCCTAATTCACCTATTTCATCATGGGTTAAAATGGGAACCTTCGTATTAAATTCGCCTCTTGTTAAATCAAAAGCAGCTTCTCGCATTTTAATAAGTGGAGAAGTGATGCGAGTCGATAGAAAAAAGGCAAATATCGTTGTTAAAATAATAGCAATTCCTGCAGCTAAGAAGATGATTTTTGTCGTATGAGCTCTTGTTTGATCAATAACATCAAGAGATTGATAAACAAAGACGGCTCCGTTTCCATGATCTACTGGTGTTCCAACGATCATGACTTCCGTTTCATCATTAGGTAATTTGATTTGTTTATTAATCGGTTTATTATCTGTTAGGACCTCGAGAACCTCTTTTTCGTTTCTAAACCAGTGATCACTAAGTTCTGAGAGCTCGGTATTAGACGTTTCGGAGGTGATGACCCTCCCATCTTCAAAAATGATAAAGACACGACTGGATGGGTCCTTTACACGTTCAATCGTATCCATGATCGTATCATGATGATCTTCTTCTTCAATCATCGATGAAACAATCGTCGCGGTTCTCATCAGACCCTTTTCCGCTTCTTGAATATGGAAACTCTCAAAGAACTCCAATAATAGGATGGTTAAAATAAACAAGACAAAAGAAACAAGCAGTAAAATCGTGATTGCCAGTTTCCCTACGACACTACGCCAAAACATTACACATCATCTGCCTCTAATTTATATCCGACACCCCAAACTGTTACAATCATTTTTGCTGCGTCTTCAGAAACAGCATTTAATTTTTCTCTTAATCTTTTAACATGTGTGTCTACGGTTCTTAAATCGCCAAAAAACTCATAATGCCAGACATCTTTTAATAAGTCCTCCCGCTTAAAAACTTTATCAGGAGACTCTGCTAAGAAACATAATAATTCATATTCCTTTGGTGTTAAACTAACTTCTTTATCATTTGTTGTTACGCGGTATGCATCAAGATCAATGGTCAAATGTGGGAATACAATGACATTTTTAGTAGGATGATCAGCCGAATGGTGTGATGAATTCGTTACCCTTCTCAATACAGCCTTTACACGTAAAATGACTTCCCTCGGGCTGAATGGTTTAACAATATAATCATCTGCTCCAACCTCAAATCCTTCTACACGATTTGATTCCTCATCTTTTGCGGTAAGCATGATTACGGGTGTCGTTTTTTCTTTTCGTAATTCTGTACACACCTCATAACCATCCATCTCCGGCATCATAATATCTAATAGGATAAGATCATAATCATTATTTAAAGCAAGTTCTAATGCATCCTTCCCATTAGCTGCTTCTTCAATTTCAAAATCCTCACGTTCTAAATACATGCGAATAAGTCTTCTAATTCGATCTTCATCATCTACAACTAAAATTCTCGATTTTGTATTCATATTATCTCTCCTCCATCTCACTCACTTATATAAAGTATAAACTAAAAAACTATAAGGACAAACACGGTACCATTGGACACCAATGATACCGTGTTTGTAAATCCCCCATCATGCGTAAGAATGCATACCTGCTAAGACTAGATTCACAACAATGAGGTTGAACATGATAATCGCAAAGCCGCCAACAGCAAGCCATGCTGATTTTTCACCATGCCAACCACGAGATAGTCTTAAGTGTAAATAAGCTGCATAGAATAACCATGTGATAAGCGCCCAAACTTCCTTCGGATCCCATGCCCAAAATCGATCCCAAGCAATTTGTGCCCAGATCGCTGCAAAGATTAAACCCCCTAAAGTAAATAAAGGGAAACCGATCGCGACCGCACGGTAGGTGATCTCGTCAAGAAGACCTGGATTAATTTTTCTTAATTTGGGTTGTATGGCTGCTCCAATTCGCTTTCTTAAGATTAAACGAATCAAGCCGTAAAATACAATTCCAGCCATAATCGACCAAATGAGCGTATTTAATTTACGTGGTGCATCTTGCCCTTGCATCCAGCCTGGCGTATCAAACCATGGTTTCATTGCACCCTCGGTAACTAATGTACTATTTTCAGGACCCGTAATGGCTGGGAAGCTAAATTCTACAGATTGAATTTCTTCTCCAACCGGATATTCAAATGTTGCATTGTAATCAAAAGCCTTGAATGAAGTCGTTGTAACAACAAAGCCAATTAATATGAGCAATGTGAAGAGCACGACTTCAATCCCGATATTACTTTTATTTCTGAAAGACTGATCAACCTGTCTAAGTAAGTAGATTAAACCAGCTACAAAACTAATACTTAATATTCCTTGCGATAAGGAAACCGTTGATACGTGAATATATAACCATGGACTCTGAAGCGATGGTACCAATGGTGATATAGACGTTGGGAACATACTTGCATAAGCAATAATTATTAAAGCAATTGGTAATGCAAATAATCCGAGCACGTTTAAACGATAGATAAAGTAAATGATAATAAACCCTAATACTAAACACATTCCTAAGAATGTCATGAATTCAAACAGATTACCTAATGGCGCATGTCCTCCCACGATCCAGCGCGTGATAAAATATACGATTTGCGCAGCGAGACCAATGATCGTAAGCCAAATAGCAATGGTTCCAGTAATGTTCTTTTTCTTATCGCGATTTTTATCCCTTAATGTAACACCAAATATAATAGTTGCAATCGAGTATAGACCAAATGCTGTGTATAACATGACTGCACTAAATGTCGTTAAACTCATCGTTTAAATTCCTCCTTATTTCCGATTATTGATTTTCACTTAGTTCTTGTTGATCTTCGACCATATTTATCGTTGTATCTTCAATTATTGCTTCGATATCTTTCTTTATTCCGAACCAGTTTTTATTTGTATGAGCAGCTAATAAAACACCTTCATTTTTCGGATGTACCCAAATTCTGCGATGCTGCCAGTACATTCCTTGAACAACTCCGATCATAAATATCACCGCACCAACAATGAAGAGTGGTATTGTATAATCCCGGCGTACAGTGATCCCACTAACATTGTGCATTTCATAATCTACAATTCCTAATTTATATTTATTTTCACCTGTCGCGTCAATGTTTTTTCCGACTCCAGCAAAGCTTACTTCCGGTTTCTCTTCACCAGGTGGATAAACTTTAAAGACGAATGCGGGATTTCTTGGATAATTCGTTTCTGATTTCGGGACGCCCTCATCTAGATAATAATCAGGGAACACTTGATCAAGGACAACCTTCATCCCATTATCAAATTCATATTCTGATTCGGTATCTGTTAAATCAATCTTAAACGTACCCAATGATTCCTGATCTTCATCCTCTAGGTCATATACCTTAAACGACATGCTTGTAAACTCGTCCAATTGATAGCCTGCCTGATAAAGCGTATAGGAATCAAATTTTAATGGATGGTTCATTTTGATTTCTTCTTCAGCTATTTTTTCGAGTTTTGAATCAGCTCCTGAATCCCCTTCAACCGCTTGGTAAATAACAATATCAGACTGATAGTTCTTAGCGACCAATTCACCCTGATTTTCAAGCGCTTCTTTAAAACGTTCATCATTTGGATCATACGTATCAAGGGTAAACTTTTTGTTTTCGATGAAATATTCAGCGTTTGTTCCAGGTATAACGACTTGTTCACCTTCTCTCACCCAAACATATTCATCTAAATACATGACCGAAGTCAGTCGCAACATCGCTGCAAATAGAATAATAATTAGACCGATATGATTTACATATGGACCCCATCTTGAGAAGCGACCTTTTTCAGCGAGTACATGTCCATCTTCCGATCGCACTTTATAACGTCGCTTTTTTAATCCTTCTATTACTTTTTCTTGCTCTTCTTTCGTAACGTGTTCTGTTTCACTATATAATCTTTGTCTATTAAGAAATGTTTCATGGCGTTTTGAACGTTGTAATTTTAATGCTCTATGTAGCGGAACAATGCGGTCAATACTGCAAATGACTAAAGAAATTCCAATCAAAGCAATGATCGTCATATACCACCAAGAACTGTATAAGTCATAGAATCCTAATTGATAATAAATCTTTCCAAAAATCCCAAATTGATCCTCATAAAAAATAGCTGGATCACGAGAGACAGCCCCTTCAGGTATGTACATTTCTTGTGGAAAAATAGTTCCAAATATTGATGCCACGAGTGCAATGACAATTAATATAACCCCTACTTTTACAGAAGAGAAAAAAGCCCATATTTTATCAACGATCGAACGATTATATGTTAACGAACGCCTTGCACTTCCATCATAACGCATATTAAGTAATTTCTTGCCGACATTACCATCGATATGCTGATTACCTTCTACAGGCTTTCCACATGCTTCACAGAGAATCGTTCCCTCTGGATTCACATGCCCACACTCACACTTCAGTTTATTCATTAAAATCCCCCACATTTATACCAAATTCGCATTATGGTTCTGGTTGTATTTCTTTAAGATGGCTTTCTAAACTTTCTAACGTTAAGGCACCTTCGACTCTTTCAACAATTTTTCCGTTTGCATCAATAAACAATGTGCTCGGAATCGGGCCTACGTTATATGCATCCATTACTTCGTTTTTTGTATCATGTGGTATTGGAAAAGTGAGTTCATGTTTATCAATAAAGCGATCGATGACTATCTCGGTTGCATCAAGACTAACGGCAATGATTTCAACGCCCTTTTCTTGATATTCAGGATATAACTCTTCCATATACGGCATTTCTTCTTCACATGGATCACAGAATGTCGCCCAAAAATTAAGCATAACTCCTTTGCCCTCAAAGTCGCTTAATTTTACGTCAACAAGCTCATTATTTTCATTCACTTGTTGTAAATGAAAGTCTGGGGCTTGATCACCAACTTTATAAACAGTGTTATCATCCTTTGCATTGGTTACTAATGCAAAAACAACCGCACCAATAAGTATTGCTAAAACAATAGACCTAAATATAAGCCGATTTCTCATTTTGCTTTTCTTCTTTATGCGTGCATCTTCTAAGCTCAATTTGAATCACTCCCAAGAACTAGTATACCATGTAACCATAGTGGTAAATATGACTACTTTTCAACATTTTGTATGGCTAAATTCCTCATTTGTTTGACTTCGTGTCGTGTTAATTCCCGATATTGCCCTGCTGGCAACCCATCAAGCGTTAGCAACCCATATTTTTCCCGGGTTAATTTCATGACTGGATAACCAAGCTGATCCATCATTCTTCTTATATGTCGGTTTCTTCCTTCGCCTAGGGTAATTTCAAGAATCATTGTATTCTTTTTTTTCTCCATCGATAAAATTGTATATTTGATTATTTTTAACGTCT
The DNA here is from genome assembly GCA_035302925.1 of Virgibacillus sp. GTDB lineage: Bacteria > Bacillota > Bacilli > Bacillales > Amphibacillaceae > CALAMD01. The sequence continues at coordinate 16,254 of DATGSG010000061.1, forward strand.
CGTTATCGACCTTGATCCCATTTCTAAGTTTATTCAATTCAGTTTTGCTTGGGATTCCTTTTATTTTAGCTACATATATTTTTTCGATCTCATGCTTTGGATGCATTAATAGGTTCGCGAATTCACCATCGTTCGTTAATAATAACATTCCTGATGTTTGATAATCTAATCTCCCGATCGGGTAGACCCTTTCCGTTACACCTTGTAAGTAATCTGTCACGATGGTTCGATCTTTATCATCATTCAGACTAGAGATCACTTCACGTGGTTTATTGAGCATATAATAGACATGATCCTCTTTTAGTATTGGAACCCCGTTAACGGCTACGATGTCTTGTTTAGAGACTTTCGTGCCTAATTCTGTCACAACTTCATTATTCACTTTCACTTTACCTTCTGTAATTAATGTTTCAGCTTTTCTACGAGACGTTAGACCGCTTTGTGCGATCACTTTTTGAAGTCGATCAAGTTTGTTTGTCATAATATTCTATCACCAAGTTTTTCTATATATTTAAAATACTGATTAGTTTAACCAAAGATAATCGTTACAATGATTATAGATGCTAGTATACCAAGTAAGTCGGCTATGAGTCCAACCTTTAGTGCGTACCCCATCTTTTTTATTCCTACGGCCCCAAAATAGATCGTCAAAATGTACAATGTCGTATCTGTGCTCCCTTGCATCGTTGAAGCCAACCTTCCGATAAAGGAATCTGGACCGAACGTATCAATAAGTTCCGTTGTCATCCCTAATGCTGCTGTACCAGAGATCGGACGTACAAGAGCTAATGGAATGATTTCCGGGGGGATACCAATTGCTGTCAGTAATGGTGAGATCAGTGAGATAAACGCATCTAAAGCACCTGAACTTCTAAGAATAGAAATTGACACAATCATTCCTACTAAAAAAGGAAGTAAGGAAAATGCCATATTGACACCCTCCTTCCCCCCCTCTACGAATAATTCATATGTAGGAATTCTTTTCCAACTCGCAATAATGAGTACAAACAAAATAAAACAAGGTATGATCCACGTACTTACTATTGAAATTATTCCCATTTTATTGCTCCCCCAAACCTGTTCATGTAAATCTCTTATCCTTTATGACGGGATATCTTGTAAAATAACCGATCTATTAAGATGGCCCCTATCGATGATACCATCGTCGCAATAATTGTCGTTCCAACTATTTCGGTTGGTGAGACAGAGTCATACTGCATTCTAATCGCAATAACAGTCGTTGGAATTAAGGTTAAACTTGATGTGTTTAGTGCCAAGAATGTGATCATTGATCGTGATGCAGTATCAGAACCACTTAATGCTTTCATTTGTTCCATTGCTTTAATGCCCATAGGTGTTGCTGCATTACCTAATCCGAAGATATTTGCCGTAAAATTAGATAATATATAGCCCATTGCTGGATGGTCTGCTGGAATATCGGGAAAAATCTTCGTAACAAATGGTTTACATAATCTTGCCAAATAATTTAAAATTCCTGATTTCTCTGCTATCTTCATAATGCCAAGCCAAAAAACCAAGATGCTAATTAATCCGATTGAAAGTGTCACGGCATTATGAGCACTTTCAAATATTGCTTGATTCACCTCATTCATCGTTCCATTTAACATGGCATAAATAATTCCAATAATCGCCATTAACGCCCAAATGATATTAACCATCTATTTCAGCCCTACAATTCGTCTAAAGTTCTGTTTGACTTCCATTAAAAAACCAGAAGGCTCGTCTAGTTGATCTTCGTGATAAATAGGCACCTCTGCTATTTTTGAACCATGAAGATAAAATTCCGTTTGGCCTATCACGTTTTTTCTAGAATTGATTTCTTCAGGGATTAAAAAAGTTCGACGATCAAGCGTGGATGTCTCTAATTTAGTTAGTGGGTAGAAAAGGTCAAATGGTTTTACACCAATGATCGTTTGTCCAGAATCATGTTGTTTAAACATAGATTGACCTTTTTCAGCGATGGTTTCCAGTTGATAATTTTCAAAACCCCATTCATACATTTGAATGTGATCACGCCAATCATCTGGTGCGTTTAACGTAACTGCAATCAAGTTCAACTTGCCATGCTTAGCAGAACTCATTAATGTCCGACCTGATTGTTTTGTAAACCCCGTCTTTCCCGCTATGCATTTATCATAATAGGATGTTAATAATTTATTCTTGTTTTGCCAAGCATATGATCGATGTTCAGCTTGATGGGTCGTCGTTCCAGATATTTTACGGAAGGCTTTATTTTTCATAGCATATTGCATGAGAATGGCCATATCATAAGCGGTTGAGTAATGCTCTTCCGAATCAAGTCCATGTGGATTATCAAAATGAGTATTTGTCATCCCTAACCAGCTAGCCTTCTCATTCATCAAATGAACAAATCCTTCCTCACTTCCACCAACATGCTCACTAATTGCAACAGCTGCATCATTTCCCGAACGTAACATTAAGCCATAAACAAGGTCTTCAATCGACATCTTTTCACCTTGCTCAAGGTAAATGGATGATCCTTCCGTATGAATCGCCTTGTTACTTGTTTTGGTAATACTCGCCATTTCTCCCGATTCAATCGCGAGTAGGGCCGTCATTATTTTTGTAATACTCGCAATCGATTCGATTTCATGTGCGTTTTTTTCATAAAGTACTCTTCCTGTTGATTGTTCGATTAATACGGCATTATTTGCCGAGGTATGAACATGAGCTAGTCCATGTTCAGGTATTAAAAAAGCTAAAATAAATGAAAGTGTTAGACAGATGATCAAGCGCATTGTAGGTTTCCTCCCGCATATAGTCAATTAGTATATTTTATGCATGTTTTTCTTTGATATGATTTTAAATCTCGGGATTATCAGATCACAGAGATCATATAGGAAAAATAAAAAAAGAGCCGATTATTTACGGCTCCGTTGCATCTGTCTTTTTGGGTTAATGAATTTCATTCAGGTGTGACCTATTCTTCCATTTGTTTAAAATTCTCCAAAAACAAGTCTGCCTCATGCTCTAACTCTTCCGTATTCACTTGTTCTGGCAATAACGGGAGTTCATCTAAGGAAGTGAGTCCAAAGTATGTTAGAAAATCTTTATGTGTACCGAATAAGATCGGTCTCCCTACCGTGTCTTTACGGCCGACCTCTTCAATAAAAGATCGAGCGAGTAAAGTTTGAACAGGTCGTTCACTATTTACGCCTCTTACTTCTTCGATTTCCATTCTTGTAATGGGCTGCTGATAAGCGATGATGGCCAATGTCTCTAGTCCTGCTTGAGAAAGCCGTGATGATTGTGGTGTTTGTAATAATGTCTTGAAATAATGACTATGCTCTGGCTTTGTTGTTAAGTGATAAACTTCATGTGACTGCATCATCATTATGCCACTGCTTGTATGTTCGTAATCATCCATTAATTCGTCCAATAATAATTTACACGCTTTTGCACTACAGTCCAATGTTCGCGTAAGTTGCTTTATGGTCACCCCTTCATCCCCACTTGCAAATAACAGTCCTTCAACGACTGCTTTTAATTCCATTTTTTCCATATGTATCCCCCACATATTCCATTTGATTGATCTTTTTATGACCGAGTATACACATATAATGAGCTAAAGTTTTCTTCTTGTTTACAATATACCGCATTGTTTTTCATTAATTCAAGCAAGGAGATGAATGTAACTACAATATGTGAGCGGGTTGGCTGTGTAAATAATTCATCAAAGGAAACACCACTTTTGGAATTTCCTACAATCGTTAGGATCGATTGCATTGTTTCTGCCATTGATACCTCAACACGGGTTATTTTTGTGCTGAGCGGTTGATCCCATTTTTTTCGGACAAACATTTTATTGAGTGCATCAAGCATATCATAAATCGAGGTTTCTCCTTTTACAACGGGAGTTTTCATTTCTACATCCGTGAAAATTACTGGTGAGCGTGTGAACGTTTGATTCGCTTCAAACTCTTTATCCTTTAATATTTCTGCGGCCTCTTTATATTTACGGTATTCAATGAGCCGCTGCATTAACTCTTCGCGCGGATCTTCTACGTACTCATCTATATCTTCTGTTATTTTTTGTTTTGGTAGTAACATTTGGCTTTTTATAGCCAACAATGTAGCAGCCATAACGAGGTATTCGCTCGCTATATTTAACTCTAACTCCTCCATTGTTTGGATATAATGCATATATTGTTCCGTAATTTCTGCGACTGGGATATCATAAATGTCAATCTCATATTGATTAATTAAATGCAATAATAAATCAAGCGGTCCTTCAAATGTAGCTAACTTCACTTCATATGCTTGATTCATTTGAAAACATCCCTTCTCTTTTCTTTTTTTATAATCATCTTGTTACATGTGCCCATACACGAAAACATTGATCAACATACCCTACTAATGTAAGACAAATGATGGTAAGACAAAAGGATTCTAAAAAAGGAGGTAATAAATATGAGTGGTAGTTATGGCGGTGGATTTGCGCTAATTGTAGTACTATTCATTCTTCTCATTATCGTAGGTGCTGCATGGTTCTAAGTTATAAAGTATGAAGAAAACGGATGCATACTTTATAAGTATCAAGTAAAAATCAGCCCATTTGAGATGGGCTGATTTTATTTATTCATTCTCTTGGCCATCTTCACCTATGCGATCTAGACATTTATTATAGAATTCTTCTGTCATAGAATCTGCATAAATGGTATGTTTTTCTTGATATAATTTCTTAATGGCTTCGATCATTTTCTTTCCAATACCAAGATTACGATGGGAAGGATTTACGGTAATATGTTGAATGACTACGTTTATATCATCAACAATATGGATCCCGATCGCACCTAATACATCGTCTTCACGCCATAAATAAAGATGCCAATTTGGATTTGTTTCATATTCCTTTATTGTCTGTTGCAACACTTTAACATCTTTTTCTTCTGGCATAAAAGACAGTAAACCCATTGCAATTTTTTCAAAATCTTTCTTATAACGAATTAACATAGAAACCCCTCATTAAAATAACTTACCAATTATGAAGTATAAATACTCATATTTTATACAGAATGTACTTGTTTATATTGGCTAGATCATCATCAAGTCAACATATACAGTTATGCATTAATATGCTGTTGTTGTCAAATGAATATTCTACAATGGTAGCTATTTATTATTATTAGATAGCCTTAACAATATTCACACCAAGCATACTGTTTAATATATTCCTTTATTTAAATATTGTGCTATCAGGTAGTATTGTTTTTAAAATGGTGTATCCATCAGAGTGTCTATCTTTAACTTTGTAAGGGATCAGATTGATGATGGCTAACCAAAGATTAAATAAAAAGAGTATGTATATATACTGGCTTGTATAAACCCCATTCAAACTAAAGAATAGCAAGGCAAAGATTCCATTATTCATCGGGCCACAGATTGTTATCCAAAATATGTCCAGCGCTTTGTATGGGAGATGTCTCTCACTTTGCACAAACCCTCCTAAAAAGAATAGAGCATGTATGGTGATATGAACGTTCTTAAAGCATATGGTTCCTATTTCTTTACCAAGTCCGATTGACAATTTAATACAATCAGCTTTCACAAACTTTGCACCTAGCATATGTCCGCTCTCATGGATAAACGTACCAATGGGAGCTACAATGAACAGTGTAAAAAGTAAAAGATAGATACTCATGAATCACTTCCTACAAAGTGATGGCTTCCTTATTTATCAGAAATTCTCATTTCGGTCATTACTTCTCCACCGGTCATTGCTTTTGCGTGTTCAATTCCAGAGGTAACTTGTCCAAATACGGTATGAACACCATCTAAGTGTGGCTGTGGCTCATGGACGATGAAAAACTGGCTACTTCCTGTATCTTTTCCAGCGTGGGCCATTGATAAAGATCCTTCAGCATGTTTATGTGGATTTCCTTCTGTTTCACACTTGATCGTTGTACCAGATGAACCAGTACCATTACCTAATGGACAACCACCTTGGCTTACAAATCCATCAATGACACGATGAAAGGTTAATCCGTCGTAGAATTCCTCATTTGCTAATTTCTCAAAGTTAGCTACTGTATTTGGTGCTTCATTTGGATAAAGTTCAAAATCGATCTTGTTTCCATTTTCTAATAAGATATATCCTGTTTTAGTCATATAAATTGTCCCCTTTACTGTTTGTTTCATTACCATATAATCTTATCACTTTATACGAAAAATGAAAAGACTTGTTGTTTGAATGAATTTTATAATTACCATAACCAGCTGTATCACTTCGATATGTAGCTATAAATAGGGATTATGAAATTCATTATCATTCATAAGATAAATCGTATTGGACAACATCCATATATGTCTCTCTCTTAATGACTACCTGATCTTTACCCTCTTCTACAAAAATCACTGCTGGTTTTGGTAGGCGATTATAATGGCTTGCCATTGAATACCCATAGGCACCTGTTGAAAAAACAGCCAACACATCCCCGGAATTTACAATGGGAAGTGGCAGATCCCAAATTAACATATCGCCAGACTCGCAACACTTACCCGCTACTGAAACATTCTTTTCTATCGGAGCATTCACTTTATTCGCTATGACAGCCTCATATTTTGCGTTATATAATGCCGGTCTTAAATTATCTGTTAACCCACCGTCAACAGAGATATAATCACGAATCTCTGGAATATGTTTTGTAGACCCAATCGTATATAAAGTAATTCCTGCATTGCCCGCGATCGCACGACCCGGTTCAATCCAAATCTCCGGGAATGGTATATTTGCCTTTTCCACATGTTTTTTGACCGAATCGACTATTTTTTCAACATATTCGCGATGTGGTAGTGGATGATCATCTCCCGTATAGCGGATTCCAAACCCCCCACCTAAATTTAGAACTTCAGGGATATAGCCATATTCAGCTTGCCATATAGAAAGCCTTGTAAATAGCACTTCATTTGCAAGCAAAAATTGCTCGGTTTCAAACAACTGGGAACCTAAATGACAATGCAATCCTTTGAAACGCATGAAGTCATGTTTGTATAATAATTGAAATGCCTCATTTGCTTGGCCATTATTCAAACTAAAGCCGAACTTTGAATCTTCATTACCAGTCATTATATAATGATGTGTTTTCGATTCAATCCCAGGTGTGACCCGCATGAGTACGTCAATTTCTTTATCATGCTTGCGAAGCAACTGATCAAGTAATTCGATCTCATGAAAATTATCAACGACGATACAACCTACATTATTTTCTATCGCCATATTTAATTCCTGAGCACTTTTATTATTTCCATGTAAATGGATCTTTTCAGTTGGAAATCCTGCTTGTAATGCAGTATATAACTCTCCTTCTGAAACGACATCTAAACTCAGCTTTTCTTGTTTAATAACTTGTAACATCGCAATAGAAGAGAAGGCTTTACTCGCATAAGCCACTTGGGCTTTAACACCTAATTCCTTGAATGTATCTACAAATGATCGGCAATTCTCTCTGATCATCGAAACGTCATAAACATATAAAGGTGTCCCGTATTTTTCTGCCAAATCAACTGTGTCTATGCCACCAATTACTAAATGACCTAATTGATTCGTTTGAAAAGGGTGATTATCAATTATCATTACTAGGCTCCTTCCAACAATTCATTCCTACTCTAATTTAAATACTTTATCATATTAAAGTGAAAAACGAAAGAGGAACAAGGTGTGGGGAGTCTGTCAAGTATTTACGGGAACTATTCTCACCTTCGATTTTTTTAACAATATTTCTTTTTAAAATCTAACTAATTGTAAACCTAAACTTGTAGCATTAAATCTGAATATAACATACCAGAGGTTATAACCGTTGATTTCCGCTACAGGCGGATGCTTTCCGCGGGCACGGCTTCAGCCTCCTCGGAAGAAAACCACTTCCTGCGGGGTCTTCAGAC
>DATGSG010000062.1:0-10650 GCA_035302925.1 Virgibacillus sp.
AGGAAATGAATTAATATTTATGCCAAGTGTTGCAGGAATCGTTCGTAATGAGAAGGAAGATATTTTATTTCAGTACAAAGGGAATGAAAAGAAATGGAGTCTACCGGCAGGGGCAATTGAAATTGGCGAACCACCTGCAAAAGCAGTAGTTCGTGAGGTTTGGGAAGAGACAGGATTAATTGTTATTCCTAAGCAATTATCAGGGGTATTTGGAGGTAACGATTTTCGCTATGAGTATCCAAATGGTCATAAAGTTGAGTATAATGTCTATGTTTTTGACTGTGAAATCCAAAGCGGTAGTATAAATCCAATAGATAGTGAAACCACTGAATTACGGTATTTTAGTTACGAGGATATGCCTAAATTGACTATACAATATCCAAAATATTTATTTCAACAAAAGGAAAGTAAAGAAGTATATTTTCAGTGGAATGAACAATGGACAGGGAATATGTTTTGATGATGGGTTTTTCTACTAAAGGGCGCAATTGTTGGAGTTATAGGCTTGATTTTTCGCATGAATTTGGTTCACTCTTATGACCGCACTCAGATCTTGAACATATTATAGAAGTAAATCATCATAACTCTGTTCGGGGTTATTTTTAATAAAAAAATAGACCGAAAAAATCCCCTGCCCACGACTATGATCGTTTGAGGAAGGGGTTTAGTGTGTATTTATAATTGTCTACATTTTGACCACAAAGTCTACGTAATGACAACGAAATGACCATCTTAATTTATCATCTATTAAAGCATCTTCATTTAACTTCATTGATATCATGCCTTTATCCATTTGTTTTGTACACCATTAATCACCATTTAACTTGGGATCGATATTTACAAGATACAAATGTTTGGGTTATTTATAATTTATACTCTTGCACAAAAGCTATTATAACAAGTCATAATTGATTATTCAAGGCAAGTTGATTAAGTGAAAAGACACCACTAAACTGAATTAATTCAGAAAGAGTTAAAAGATGTTGGATCGGAATCTAAAGGAAGATCTCCTTGTTAAGGATGGAGATTATAAAAATATGTCGAAATAACTCTTCATTTATTGTCTTTAATGATTGGTTATATTATCATTTAAGAAGTCGAAGTGAATAATGCCCACTTTTTTGAGAAGGATTTTTTATATCCCCAGTCCTTATTTAGCTTCGCAATTTGAGTAATCTACAATCATCTAAATCCATAAAGGACAGTGAAGGAGAATGAAATTGAAAATAGGTATAGATAAACTTGGATTTTATATCCCAGATTTATTTTTGGATATGAATAACCTGGCAATAGCCAGAGATGTAGAACCAGAGAAATTTACGATCGGAATCGGACAAGAAAAAATGTCACTTGCACCGATTACACAGGATCCAGTGACACTTGCTGCAAATGCCGCTTTGAAAATTTTAGATGAGCAGGACAAGCAGGAAATTGACTTCGTTATTTTTGGAACAGAGACAGGCATTGATAGTTCTAAATCAGCCGGCGTCTACGTCCATCAATTATTAGGATTGAATCCAGAGGCCAGAACGATTGAAGTGAAACAGGCTTGTTACGGGGCAACCGCAGCAATCCAAATGGCAAAAGGACATATTGCTCTTCATCCGAATAGTCGAGTACTCGTTTTAGGTTCAGATATAGCCAGATATGGTCTTCATACGTCAGGTGAGTCAACACAAGGTGCAGGAGCAGTGGCCATCGTGATGAGTGCAGATCCGAAACTGCTCGCACTGGAAGAAGAAAGTGCCTATTTAACTTCTGATATCATGGACTTTTGGCGTCCTAATTATTCGGAAACCGCTATTGTGGATGGAAAGCTTTCGAATGAACAATATATATTATTCTTCTCAAAAGTTTGGGAACAATACAAAGCGAAAACCGGGTTTGAACTAAAAGATTTTGAGGCGATGTGCTACCATCTCCCTTATACGAAAATGGGACTAAAAGCATTGCGAGTTATTTTAGATGAAGGATCCGAAGCTGACAAAGAGCGCTTATTAGCAAATTATGAACAGAGTACCCACTATAATAAAGATGTAGGGAATATTTACACAGGTTCATTGTATTTAAGCCTCTTATCACTTCTTGAACAGAAGGAAGATCTAGAAGCAGGTTCACGTATTGGACTATTTAGTTATGGTTCTGGTGCAGTAGGTGAATTCTTTACAGGCATTCTGCAACCAGGCTATCGAGAACATTTAAATACGGTGGCACATGAGCAGTTACTCTCGTCAAGAACAGAAGTAACCGTTTCGGAGTATGAAAAGATATATGAACAAACATTGCCAATAGACGGTTCAACAGTAGAATTGGCGATCAACGATGATCCTGCACCAATCTATTTAGCAGGGATTACGAATCATATGCGCCAGTATGTTAATAAGTTAGCCTAACAGCTATAAGGAAGACGTTGAGTCCTTATTTTTTGGAGCCGCTATCCTAGGATAGTGGCTCATTTTATTTAAGTGAATAAAACAGAGTGATCCCTATCAATCAGGTCCTTCTTGTGCTTATTTCTACGCTTATATTTAGTTCCCTTTAAAATGTGGCTTTCTTTTTTCAGAAAATGCGATCATACCTTCTGCTACATCATCCGTACCAAAGCAGGTTTTAATGGAAGCTAGTTCCTGTTTTAAGCTAGTCGTTAAATCGTTATCCTGGCTAGCCACTAATAATCGCTTCGAAAAAGTCATCGCGATCGGTGGACCCGCAGCTAATTGTTTTGCAAACTCCATAACTTTTTCATGGAATTTATCATCAGGAAAAACATCATTAATTAATCCTATTTGCTTGGCTTCACTTGGCACCACATCTCGTCCCGTTAAAATTAATTCTGTAGCTCTAGTTTGGCCAATTAATCTTGGTAAAAAATACGTCATTCCAGCATCAGGATTAAGCCCTCTGCGAATATAGCCACTCGTTACCATAGCTCTCTCCGACATAAAGCGAAGATCACAAGCAAGCGTCAATGCAAAACCAGCACCAGCGGCGATTCCATTTATCGCGGCAATCACAGGTTTGTCATTATGAGCAATACCTAATGCCAGTCGACCAACCCAATCTAAATCATCTAATTGTTTAGCTCGTGGATTGGTAGGTGATTCCTGGTTAGCTAGATCAGCTAAATCAAGGCCCGACGAAAAACCTTTACCATTCCCAGTCAAAACGATAACCCTTACATCATCATCTGACGAAGCTTCCGTTATAGCGATTTCTAATTGTGTGCTTAGTTCATCATTAATAGCATTCAATCGCTCGGGTCGATTTAACGTTAGTACGCGAACTCCATTATCTGTACTTATTTGCAGAACACTCATTCCGATTCCCCCATTTTAATATGAATATAAGAATATGTTTGCAGAGTGAAGATTTGTTTATTATTTAATGAATTTCATAATTCCTATTTATAGCTATATCACCCCATGTCGAGGTAGAATAGCTTGTTATGTTATTTATGAAATTGATTCTATTGTATTCATAATATCGGGGCAAGTCAATGAATGACCAATCATTCATTAGCATATAATAACAGGAAAACTCTTGGCACTGCCAGTTTATGTTGTATTATCATCTTTTTTTATAAAATTAAAACAGCTTAAAGTAATTATTTGGACTATTTGATTAAAAACAATAAATACGCTTGCATTTTTTATTATTTACTAGTAAAGTAGGTAGTAGCAAATGGGAATTGAAGCTCTAATAATACTTTACGATCTCTTTATCAAAGTGGTGTAAAAGTATTTTGATTCAATTACTTTGCACGATATTTTGTATAAGGAGGTCATTTAAATGACTGGTAAAGTAAAGTGGTTTAACGCAGAAAAAGGTTTCGGATTCATCGAGCGTGAAGATGGAGACGACGTATTCGTTCACTTTTCAGCTATCCAAGCAGAAGGTTTCAAAACTCTAGAAGAAGGTCAAGATGTTGAGTTTGAAATCGTCGAAGGAGAGCGTGGACCACAAGCAGCAAATGTTGTAGGTCTATAATTTCTAAAGAAGGGTTTATCTCATTACTGAGATAGGCCCTTTTTTAATTTTAGGGTGAAATAAGGAATATAGAGACTCATTACTAACGTATATTTTTGGAAAAATGATATACTCTTGTATTAGTCGGGGTTTTTATGATGATTTTATAGATGTGGGGTTGAGAATGATGAGTAAGTCATATCGTTGGGAAAAAGAAGCTGAAAAAGCATGGGATGAACGTGCTCCCAACTGGAATGCGAGAAGTCAGGAATTGTGGGAAGAAGGCAATCGAAAAGAGATTATACCTTTTATTCAAGAACATCTTGACATCAACAAAGAAATTATTGATGTTGGTTGTGGTGATGGCTATGGTTCCTATAAACTACATCAGTCAGGCTATAAGGTAATCGGTGTCGATCTGTCTAAGCAAATGATAAAAAAGGCAAAGAACAGAATGGCTGATAAATCGATTCCATTCATGCAAGCAGATAGTAGCCAGTTGCCATTTGAAAAACAACGCTTTGATTCCCTGATGTCCATCAATGTATTAGAGTGGACAGAAAATCCAATCGATTCCCTTCATGAATTCCAACGTGTATTGAAAATAGGCGGCTTACTTTTTGTTGGAATCCTTGGTCCAACGGCTGGTCCACGTGCAAATAGTTATGATCGACTTTATAAAAAGGGTGCCATTTGCAATACAATGATGCCGTGGGAATTCCAACAACTTGCCACTGAAAATGGCTTTGAGTATGTGGATGGATTTGGTGTGTATAAGAATCAAGTGACGAAAGAACAGTATAAAGATCTGTCATTAGAACTGCAGCAATCACTTACTTTTATGTGGGTATTTATGTTTAAGAAAGTAGGGGAAGAGAATGAATAAGAGTGAAAGGGAAAAGAAGGTTATTGAAAATTACCAAAGTGATGAAAAGATAATGATTCTAATTTTTGCACAATGGTGTATAAATCACGATCTTAATGCAAGGCAGTTGTACGAGGAAACCTATCCCGAGCAAATGAAAAATCAAGAATTAATCGATGCAATGGAACAAACCGTCCCAAAAGAAGTGGCTGATGTTATAGATGACGGGGTTGTTCTACAAGTTCTGCAATTATTTGGGAATGATGATTTAGCTTTTATGGTGCAGAATATGATTGAGAAGCGGGAAGCAAAAGAGTAACCGTCTTTCGCTTCCTACTTGGATTTACAACAGGATAACGTCTACGAATCGAAAAGTTTAATGAGTGCTTGTGTACCACTATCCTTTTCTCCCATGCTCGCAAGCTCTTGATAAAGCTCGAGGGATAAGGCGAGACCAGGGGTAGAAAAACCTAGTTCTTCGGCGGACTCGATCGCAATCGTCATATCTTTAATGAAATGTTTCACGTAGAATCCAGGAGCAAAATCACCTTTAATCATGCGTGGGGTAAGATTAGATAGTGACCAACTCCCTGCTGCTCCGGTAGTAATACTCTCCAGTACACGCTCAGGGTTAAGCCCCGCTTTTTTAGCATAAACAATGGCCTCACAGACACCAATCATATTCGTTGCGATTGTAATTTGGTTCGCGAGTTTTGTATGTTGCCCTGCACCAGCATCACCTTGTAAAATAATGTTCTCACCCATGACTTGGAAGATCGGCAACAACTGATCATAAGCTCGTTGTTCACCACCGACCATTATGGCTAATGTGCCATTTTTGGCACCGATGTCACCCCCAGATACAGGAGCATCGAGAGCATATAAGCCTTTATTCACGGCTATAGTAGCAATCTCTTTTGCTAAAGCTGGTTTAGAAGTTGTCATATCGACAACAAATGTACCGGCTCTGGCATTTTCAAGTATCCCATCTTCATTAAAATAAACTGCTTCAACATCATTCGGATAGCCGACCATTGTGATAATAACATCAGACGCCACGGCAAGTTCTGCAATTGAATTTTTCCATGTTGCCCCGTTTTGAATGAGTTGCTTTGCTTTTGCCATCGTTCTTGTGAACACATTTACATGATAACCATTGAGTTGTAAGTTGGTAGCCATGCTTTGTCCCATGACACCGATTCCAATGAACCCGATTGTTGGGTGTGTCTTCATCATTGACCAGCTCCTTTCGTTTATTATAGATGATTGCATACATAACGACAACGTTCTAATGATATTCATCCATACATGTAGAGAGCCAAATATTGCCTCGTTTAGGAGTGAAAAGCAAGAATCATCTACGCGAATTTACACATAGTATGAAGAGCAGATCTTGTTACTGCTTTTTATATGGAGGAGATTAAGATGATTACGAATGAGCAAAAAAAGATATGTAAAGAACAATTATTACAGCGCCAATTTAAATTGATTCGGCAAGTGCAAGATCATTTCGGTATGGAAATGAGCTACGCAGAATCAGTCGGGGAATTATCGACTTACGATAACCATCCCGCAGATATGGGGACCGAATTATTTGAACGGGGAAAAGATAAAGCCCTCAATGAACATGCGGAGGAAGAGCTTAAACAGATCAATGAGGCACTTCACGCTATTGATGAGGACACGTATGGGATCTGTTCTGTCTGTGGAGTTGATATTCCTTTTGAACGACTTGAAGCGGTCCCAACGACAGATCGTTGCATGACACATGCCAATGAGCAATCCTTTACGAGAGATCACCCAATCGAAGAAGAGGTCTTTAGTCCAAGTATTACCTCCAATCATGAAGGAGACGATCATGTTGGCTATGATGCGGAAGATTCCTGGCAAGATGTAGCCCGCTATGGAACGTCAGACACTCCTTCCGACTTTATCGAAAATCATGATGATTATAATGAAATGTATATAAATAGTGATGAACGGATCGGAGCGACAGAAGCAGTGGAAGAGGTCCTGGCCGCAAATATGGAAGGGAAATATACTGGTTTTATCTCCGCAGAGATTGAAGAAGATGATCATTTAATGTGAGGGGTTTATCAATCAATAGAATAAATGGATAGCAAAAAAGGAGGGAACTCCCTCCTTTTTCATTGTCCATCTGGCCGATCTGAGGGCTCTAATTCGACAGACTGTTGCTTCCCATCTCGAATAATCTCCATATGAAGAGTTGTACCGATCGTTGTTTCTGAATACATGTATTTTCTTAAATCGACAATCGATGTGATCTCCTGGCCATCGATAGCTGTTATGATATCAAATTGCTTCAGACCAGCTTCATCGGCAGCCGACCCCGGTTGGACCTCAGCAATTACAACATCTCCCTCGACACCTTCAGGTAGGTGAATATGTTCTCTATATTGTTCAGGAACTTGATGGAGCGAAGCGGTAGAGATTCCAATGAAGGGACGCGCAACTTCCCCTGTAGATTCTAACTGCTCCATGATCGGTATAGCTGCATCGATTGGGATGGCGAACCCAATTCCTTCCACTTCTTGGCGAGCAATTTTCATTGAATTAATCCCGACAACTTCCCCATCGATGTTTATGAGCGCCCCACCGCTATTCCCAGGGTTAATCGCTGCATCTGTTTGGATCACTTCAGTAATCCAATCTGGTTGCTGATCCCCGTTTGTATCAATATTGAGCGAGCGATCAAGGCCACTGACAATGCCTCTTGTAACAGAGTTAGCAAAGTCCATTCCAAGTGGATTTCCTATGGCCATTACGGTATCGCCTACCTTTAGATCTTTGGAGGAACCTAAATCGGCGACTGTTTCAATCGATTCGCCATCAATTTGCAGTACGGCTAAGTCTGTTAACTCGTCTGTACCTAATAATTTTGCCTTCACTCTTTCATCATTATATAAAGAAACATCAATCTCATTGGCCCCCTCGACAACATGTTGGTTCGTTACAACATAGGCCTTACCGTCTTCCTTTTTATAAATAATTCCAGATCCGGCACCAACTTCCTGACTCGGTTTCCAAACATCTTGTTGTTGAAGATTAATGATCCCGACAATCGCTTCAGATGTTTCAGCTATATTTGAAGATTTGACTGTATGATCAATTTCTTGATCTGTTTGCGCAACCGTTGTGATGTTGGAATCCGGTTGAGCATGTGTCTGTGAAGCATCATCATTATTATTATTATTTAAAGGAATAAAATCACTTGTAAATAATAAAACAACGATTATTGCCGAAATGATCCCACCACCAAGCGCACTTAGGAAAAAAGTAGTACGGCTCGATTTATTAGAGGAACGATCTGGCTTGTTCTGATTATTGTGATCCGATTGTATATCATCATCTGTATACTTATCCATGTAGTCATCACCCTTTATATTAGTTTTTTATTACAATAATGAATTTCATAATCCCTATTTATAGCTGTTTACGGTCATTATGAAATTCATTACAGTATATCGATAATGTTTGGTAATAATATGGAGTAAATGTATAAAATGTATGTAAAAACGCCCTTTTCATTGTTCAATTCAGTCATTTGTGTAAAAATATACTGAACTATACATGTACGCTATGGAGGAGGGTGTCGAATGAACAAACAGATTGGTCTTGTCGAAGATGATCCTAATATTCAAGACATTGTCTCTGCCTACTTAAAAAAAGCCGGTTATCTTGTTACTGTACTTGGTTCAGCAGAAGCCGCCTGGGAACTATGGAAAACAAATCCACCAGATATGTGGGTTCTTGATATTATGCTCCCAGGTATGGATGGGTACGAGTTTTGCAAAAGGATTCGCAATGAAAGTGAAGTGCCAATCATTATTATATCGGCGAAGGATGAGGAAGTAGATAAAATATTAGGCCTTGAACTAGGTGGGGATGATTATTTAACAAAGCCATTTAGTCCGCGTGAATTAATTGCCCGAATCAAGCGATTATTCAAACGCACCCAGCCAAATCAGATTCATGAGCCCACGGATACGGTGAAGCTGGGTAATTTATTTATTTACCGAATCGAACGTCGCGTTTTTTGGTATGGGGAAGAGCAAGATTTGACTACAAAGGAATTTGATCTTGTTTTGTTATTCGCCCAAAACCCAAACAGGGCTTTTTCAAGGGAAGAATTATTAACAAAAATATGGGGGGATGATTATTTCGGAAGTGATCGGGCTGTAGACGATTTAGTGAAGCGAATCCGTAAAAAAATCCCTAACCTTCTAATCGAAACGGTTTGGGGCTTTGGTTACCGATTACGAATGAATGAGGGCCATTCATGAAACTCCAATCCCAACTAAACATTGCATTTACAACCTTGCTACTCGTAACGCTTACCGTTACTGGTTTCGTTATTTATTCAATGATCCTTGATTTATTAATTGAAGACGAGCAACGCCAATTGGAGCAAAAAGGGGAGCTACTCGTCAATGTATTGAATGAAGAGTATAAAACAGTTTATCAATTTAATGACTTCTTACAAGAGCAAGATTTACAGTTATTGATGTTTGATCGCAGGCAAGGAAAATTACTGCTATCCACAATGCCAACTGGTGTTGTTGAAGGGTTCCTATCAAGTCCTAACCATTTAGAGGATAAACAAGCTTTATGGGAATATAAAGATGATAAATATGTAACATCAAGAATATTGCTGTACCCACAAAGTCGTGGGATTGAACTCATTTTATTAACGCCATTAAATGATTTGCAAGCGATTCAGGGAAACTTTATCTTTCGTTTACTTATCGTGTTCCTCATTGGGGCAATTGCAGCGGTCGTATTGAGTTACTTTTTGACGAATAAATTAGTCACCCCCTTAACACGCTTAAAAGGCCAATTAAAGAAAGTTGAAAAACGTCAATTTGATGATATCGAAAGAATAAAAGCGACGGGTGAAATTAAGGAAGTAGAACAATCCGTTTATGACATGGCGAGTGAACTACAACGTTATATGAAATCACAACAAGCGTTTTTTCAAAATGCGAGTCATGAGTTAAAAACTCCACTCATGACTATTCAAGGATATGCTGAAGGAATAAGGGATCAAGTATTTGATGAGAAGGATAGTGATAAAGGGTTAGAAATAATGGTGACAGAAGTAAAAAGGCTAAAAAAGATCATCAATGAAATGATCTTATTAGCGAAGCTTGATAGTGAACAAGAAGCTTATCACCCTAAAAAAGTAAGTGTTTCAAAACTTATCGAACAAGTAATTGATCGAACATTACCATTTGTTAATGAAAAAAACATCGATCTTTTCAGTGAACAAGAGGAAGAAATAGAACTATTTGCGGATGAAGAGAAGTTATTACAAGCATTATTAAATATTACAATGAATGGAATCCGCTATGCGAAGTCAACGGTAAAAATATCTGTCGAAAAGAGAAGTCAGGTCATCCTGATAATGATTGAAGATGATGGGTATGGTATACTAGAAGAGTTGCAACCGCATGTTTTTCACCGTTTTGTAAAAGGTAAGGATGGAGAAACAGGTCTTGGTTTAGCTATTTCACGTGCGATCATCGAGCAATCAGGCGGAAAGATTACGGTGGCTGCTTCAGACCTAGGTGGAGCAAAATTCATCCTGACTTTTGTAAAATAAAGAAGATTATAGAAAAAAGGATTCGTAAAAATGCGATTTATGTGTTATAATGTGGTAGTTTGATTCAACTCGCACAATACAGAGGAGCGTAAGTTATGCAATTAAGAGAAGATATTCGTAACATTGCTATTATTGCCCATGTTGATCATGGGAAGACAACACTTGTTAATCAGTTACTAAAGTATTCAGGGACTTT
>DATGSG010000063.1:0-12947 GCA_035302925.1 Virgibacillus sp.
TATTATAAGAATTAATGACTATTCCCCACTCTTATAAAGCGTGACTTTAGACCTATATAATGCCATGGGAAATACGCTGCAAAAGAAGGATCTCTTGATGCAGTGTGAATGATTCAATGGAATCACCGCTTTTTAATAAAATATCATAAGAATCTTGCTGTCTATGCATGTGATTCAGACTTATAAATCCTTCTCTCACACCCCATATTCATTTAGCTTGAGCCCCATACCCATAGCGCCCAACAAGATATTCTCTATCTCGTGCCATTCCTATACTTAATAGCTTACTATAAAAAGGAAAAAAGACCCTTACAAAAAATGAAGGGGTCTCTAATCAACTTGATATTGTTGGTGCATCTTTTCACTTTCCTTTTTCAATTTAGCGACAAGTTCTGGTGGATCAATCACTTTAGCATCACTGCCCCATGTTAATAACCAGCGAACTAATCCTTCACTAATAATCGCTTTCGTCCTAACGACAAATGTCCCATCATGCAAATTTTCAATATTTACATTGATTCCGAAACGATCAATAATCACATTAATTAATTGTTCATTAAATTGGACCTTTAAGCTTTTCTCAACACCACTATACATATGAAATAATTGCTGGGTATATGTTGATATGTTAAAATCCTTATCCCGTTCAAACAACTGATCCGTCACGTGTACATCTACCATCCGGTCAATTCGGAAGTGGCGTATTTCATCTTCAACTGTCAAACCGATTAAATAATAATAATCATTATTCCAAAATAAGGCATAGGGTTGAAGTTCCCTTTCCTTTCCATCATGACTTAAATTAAACTCCTTTTGCACATTATAGCGGCCATATTTAAAGCGGATGATTTTATTCTCATGAATCGCATTATGGAGATTATAAATATAGTATTTCACTTTATTTTCTTCACCACTTGCATTTTCTGCTATGTAAATTTGGTTTTCTAATTTCACAGCTAATTCTTTATTCGTTAACTGTTTAATCTTATCCAACATTTTTTCTTTTTCTTCTTTCGTAATAAAGCGTGCGGAAACGACCGCATCCATAAGTAAACGAAGTTCTTGTATTTCGAAAAGCCGATTTTGATAACTATAATACTTTGGGAACCCTTTTCCCTCATGATTCACAATTAAGTCAAAAAAACTGGATTGTTCAAGCTCCTCCAAGTCTCTAGCAATTGCACTACTTTGAAATTCATAGGCTTCATCAAGCATAGCACTTAATAAACTCGTAATCTCCTTCAAATCGAGCTCATGATCCTCACCCGAATACTTCTTTAAAACTTCGATTAAACCAAGCATTCTTTCACTCTTTGACAACTTCATTGAATCTCCCCCGTTCTAGTTATGTGCTCATACATTATGATGCTATTTCAATCTTAGTTGTAAGCGAGTACCTAGTCGCCATCGCGCACAACGCTCCCCTTTATGACCAGTTTAAACGATGACCTTATTAATACAAGTGAATGAAATTCATTAAACTAAACCATCATTCAACATTAACTTCATTTCTCCGATCAGCATACCAGCCGTAAAATGAATCAGCCCATTCGATTGGCACATCATCAACAACTGTATGGAGCACTGGTTTAGCACGGTTTATCAATTCAATCGACGCCAGTCCAAACTTTTTCTGTACAATCGTCCGACTAACTTCCACCTCAATAACTTTATCCCGCTTCGCAACAAATAAAGACGTCGCAATACTTCCACTTTTATATTGAATAAAATGATCATGCAACATATAGCGTGTATTTTGGTAATCTAGCAATCGTAATACGAGAATCCAGATCAGTAGGATGATCGAAAGAATCCACCAGGCTGCCTTAATATTCCAAAGGGACGGCTGCGTATAAAACAAAGCGATCGAAGCTATAATCCAGAACCAACTCGGTTTGAATAAGCGGATCCATAATGACTTTTGAGGTAGACATGTCATTTTTTCTACTACCTCATAGGATGGTAGAATTTCTGTGATCATCGCAAGTGCACGATTGATTGGTAGAAAAGGATAGAGTGTATTGATTTCACCATCATCATCGCTCAGCTCCCCCACACGAACCAATTTTACTTCTGCCAGACCAAATAATCTTTTTAATGCAGTTTGTTTAATCACAATCGCTTGTACTCTATCTTTAGCAATTGAAAATGCACGCTCATCAAGTAGTCCTTGTGTGATGTAAATACGCTTATCATCTGAAGCTATTTCATAATTACCATAGCTGATATACGTCTTGATGATCCCAAAGGCAGCAGATGCAAGTATGAGGATCATCACTACTAACGTTAGTATCCACCAAGAGTTCAAACCTTTTTCAATCAATCCCGTAGCTTTATCTTCCACATGAAAGAATTGTTCTATTTTAGAATAAATCGAAACGATAAGTGGAATTAAAATGAGAAATCCAAGTGATGTGAATGACGACTTTATAATATCCTTTTTTGACGGTTTAAAATGAATTATTCGCTCTGGAGGACGGCTTTCGATCGGTGTATCAGTGATCTCTTCCCCTACAATCTGATCATTAGCTTCATCCATTTCTACTGTTTCAAAGGCCTGTTTTGTCATCTCTTTTTCCAATCGATCAGCCTCTACTTTAGATACCACTTCAAATTCAACCGTTGCCTCCGCCCCTGTCATCCCCGTTTCAAATTGAATCGATGTCATATTAAATATCCGGTGAAATAAAGATGTCCGCCGACTAACATTTTCAACCTTAGAAAAAGGTACAGTTTGTTCTGACTTTATAAAAACACCTGAATAAAGCTGGAAGGCCATATCACTCACTTTATATTTATCTGTCCACCATTTTAAAAGAATAGCTATAAGCGAGATGGCGCCAATGATTAAAAATGCGGGGCGCCCATATTTGTAGATAAATGACTGGGACTCGCGATTTATAATGAAGAGAAACAACACAAAAACAAAGCTATTCTTTATGAACCCCCATATTTTAAAAAGTATCAGAAGCGGATGATATCTCCTTGCCTTCACCATTCATCCACTTCCTTTATTTTTGCAAAATGTGCAATTTGATTCCTTAATGAAATCGCAACTTCCTCTGGGAGTGCTGGTATTTTATGAGATGATCCCATTGTTTCAATGGATAGTGAATACAACCCATATTTTCTAAGGATCGGTCCTTGGTTCGTTTCAACCGATTGGACCTTTGTCATAGGGACAAGCTGATGTTTTTCTTTTAAAGCACCCGATTTTAATTGTAAGAACTCCTCATCAACATGGTAACGCCAATTTTTATACAATAAAAAAGGGCTTACCAAAATGAACCAGATAGCAAATAATAGGGTAATGATCACCATTCCTATTAAAAGCCAACCAATCCACTCATCCCAGGTAAATAGCTGATTCAGATAAAACAGCACACCAAGTACAATGAATAAAATTGCATGCTGGATGGCTTCATCTATGATCTTTACTTTGATCACATCTTTTGATAATTTATTTTCCGGTATCTTTATCCCAGACGGCAAAAGATCACTCCTAATTGTTTAAATGACGTTGCTTGAGATTTGACGGCGATATCATTCAATAACCATCTTCTTTGTTCCTTAATGACTTTATTCATTCAAGTATATCATTTTTGATTCATAAAAAGATGGATGACCAAAGAGTGGCTTACTCCAAAAGATTCAATTTATAAGATGCCTCAGTATGATGTAGGCCCCCTTTCGAAAAACGGACACATCTGTTGAACCTTCTCATCCTTTTGGCATATCGTATACAAAAAGGAGGTAGGCTGATGAATAGTTGGCTTCCAAGCTTAAAAACAGCAACACCAGAAGAGGGATTTGATTTAGCGATAAAACTCGCACAAAAAGGGGTGGAAATGACGCAACCATCTGTTGCGATCAGGAAAAAGTTACGTCCAAAGTATGCAAAAGATGCAGACAGTCTCATCGCCGCGTCACAAGTCATTTCCATTCACTTTCAAACCGTTGCCGCCGCAAATAATTACTGGATGGGGTCAGTCCCCCGCCACGGTAGCGTGTTAAAGTAAGATTCAATTCTCATAGCCTCTTCATCTCATCATGACTAAAAATGAATATACTGTGTCATTTTCAATTATTCTACTGTTCATGGGATCAGTAGTAGTATACTATTTTTAGAGACGAAGAGGAGTGATTTTTAATGAAATTAAAAATGATCATAATGACACTATTGATCCCCATTGTATTAGGTGCATGTAGCACAGCTAGTACCAGTGAAGTAGAGAATGGGACAGTCGATATTAAACAATTGGTCCAAGATTATAGTGAGGGGACTATAAACGATCAGTCAGCATCAATAACAGGCACTGAACTGATCATAACTGAAAATGATGATCAAGAATTAGTTTATGATTTACCAGAAGACGACTTTTTCGTTTCGATTGCACCATTTATCAAAGAAACACACCCCTGTTCCATTCATAGTTTAACAGGCTGCCAAGGTGAGCTAGTTGATAAGGAATTAGATGTTTATATTGAGGATATGGAAGGCAGCGTCATCGTTGATCAAACAATGAATTCAGAAGCTAATGGTTTTATTGATTTATGGTTACCACGTGACCAGAACTATCAGGTCAACATATCATATGATGGAAAAGTAACGGAATCTGAAATTTCTACATTTGAAAATGATGATACGTGTATTACGACCATGCAACTCACATAGAAATAAAGAGCTGGCATCATTGAATATGAATGGTGCTTGCCTTTATTTTATACACCATACGAAGGATCGTATTCAGATCATTTTTCCACAAGCGTATCATCTGATTCAATCGAGCCATCTAGCATGTGTATGATTCGTTTTCCCATGTTAGCGGACGCTTCTGAATGTGTTACTTGAACGATTGTTATGCCTTTCTCCTCATTAATTTCACGAAATAATGTCATGATATCTTCTCCTGCTTGACTATCCAAATTACCAATTGGTTCATCTGCTAAAATAAGACTTGGGTTTAAGACTAACGCCCTGGCAATCGCCACCCGTTGTTGCTGACCACCTGAAAGTTCTCGCGGTGTAAACTTTTGTCGATCTGTTAAGCCAACAATTTCTAAAATATGTTCCACTTGTTGTTGATAATCTTTTACTTTCTTTCCATCCATCAATACCGGGAGTAAAATATTTTCTAACACCGTTAAGTTTTGGACAAGATTATAAAATTGAAATACAAATCCGATTGACTGCCGTCGTACCATGCTTTTCTTCTTATCATTCATTTTGTTCAAGTCTTCATGATTGATGAAGACCTTTCCTGTTGTTGGATGATCAATCCCCCCTAATAAGTAAAGTAACGTGCTTTTGCCGCAACCTGAAGGCCCCATGATGGAGACAAATTCACCTTGTTCAACAGAAATTTCAATCTCTTTGAGAACCGAAACATGACTTCCTCCAATTTGATAATCTTTACATAATTTTTCCGTTTTTATAATTGTACTCATCATTTCTCCCCTCAACACTGTTATTCATACCGCAATTCAGTCAATACATCTAACCGAGCAACTTTTCTGATAACCGACATAGTTGATAAAGCCAATAAAATAAAGACTGCTCCACATAATACGAAATAGAGTCCATAGTTGAAACTAAAATCTATCTTTAACCCTACGGCATATATAAATCGCGTCCAAACCATATTCATCGTAAGCCCACCGACTAATCCAATTATGACAACCGCAATAAATGTCATGATCATTTCATAAAAGAGCATGCTAATAAGCTGCGCCCGACTCATACAAACCGCATACAAAACAGCATATTCCTTTTTACGCTCCAAAAAGGATACAAGTAAATTATTAGAGATACCCAATAAGCCAATGACTAATCCGAGCAATACAATCATCAGAATTCCTTGAACGAGGGTATCAACGGATGCCTTTTGAGAGTCTAGTAATTCCTCAAATGTTTGCACGGTCATTTCTGAATCAAGATAATGATGTTTTATATTATTTTTAACAACATCCGCACTTACACGATCATTTGTTTTTACTTCTATTTGATTAAACATGCCCACAAAATGATCTTGAAAATAATCAAATGATGTGATGACAATATCTTTATTGGATGATAGAGACACCGAATCCATTGTTCCTGCTACTTCCATTTCCAATAAATCTCCATCATGAAGAGAGCGATTTTCCTTATCTAACGCATCCAACAGAATGGTATCTCCTACCTCCAAATTATACCGTTCTGCTTGGTATTCATCGATAATCACCCCATTTTCTAGCGCGTTTAAATGAGCCTTTGCATCTTCATAAAATGTTACCCCTGCATAAAATTGATCAAATCCCTCTACATCCTCGACTCCATATACAACAAAAGTATCCTGCTCGCCCTGTATATCATATTGTGCACCACTCGCAAATTGCCGATATACCTCAGCGACACCTTCAATACTTTCTAAATCTTCATAATTGGAAAAGTCCATTTCAGGCTCCGTAATGAAGACATCAAAATCTTGCTGGATCGTTTTACTCACGTATTGGTCAATCCCTGCACCCGTTACACCAACCATTAATAATAAAAGGAAGACAACTATAATCATACTTGCATTACTTGAAACAAACTTATTATTGGCTATGTTTTTTATTCCTAATTTAAGTGCGCCATTTGGTGTCTTAACGAATAGAATAGATAAGAGTCTAGAAATTCCATTAAGTAAAATGGGCATCAACAAGACAATCGCAATGAACAAAAAAAGGACCGAAACAAGAGCCAATTGTAGTTTATCTTGTGTATTAAAAAAATGGATCCCAATCGAACTCACAAAGAGAATGCTCCCCATGATAATCGAACGTTTTGAATGGTCCTGTGCAGTGTGTGTTGTGTTGTGTTCAGCATGATTTCCTTTAGCGTTTTTTTATGGGCACGATGAATCTGTATAATTCCGAAAAACAATGGGAATAAAGCTCCAAATACAAACGCTATGATTATATAAGTAGGCTGATAGTGAATCACCGTTTCCAGTCCATACTCCTTATATTCATTAAAGAGATCTGCCACGATGGGCAATCCTAATAAAGCGAGTATTAATCCAATGACAGCGCCGATTATTCCGTAAAGTAAAAACTCCATACTCAAAAGCCGGTTGATCATGCCTTTCGTAGCACCTAAACTTCGGAAGGTACCGACTGTTGGCATTCTTTCTGCAATAATTACTTTGGATAAGGATAAAATAACATAAGCACTAATCATCACAATGATGACAATCGCAATGAACATCGTTGTTTGGATCGTTTCTTCATCACGCATGGCCGATTCATGTTGACCGACCTGTTCAACAGAAAAATCCGTATGATGATTCTTTAAAGTTGCCATGCTGTCTTCAAGTTGATCATGATCCACCTGCAATAAAGTGCTTGTCACTAGATTTTCTGTCCCGTAGACTTCATTTAATGGCTCGTAGGATGCGACTAACATGATGTCATCCATTTCCGAATCATACAGTCCAGTTGGCTTACTGATCGCACCAATTGTGTATGTATAGGTGTCTTCATTCATGTCTATCTTGAAAGGATCGCCAACTTCTAAGTCATAATTGGTTGCTGTCCGTGCACTGATCATTACCCTGTTATCAACTAATTCAAAATCGCTGTCCTGATCGATTGGGTCGATCAGCTTCATTTTGACTGCCACATTTACATCTAACCCCACGATGGAAACCCTTACATCTTTTCCATCTAACTTACTCATGCCAGCTTGATTGATTAGATCCACACGATCATTCAGATCAATGGTATCCGTATAAATATCCTCGGTATGATAGAACGGATCATCATTATCGATTTCCTTTGTCATGAGAATATTTCCATCCCCATA
Source organism: Virgibacillus sp. (assembly GCA_035302925.1). GTDB lineage: Bacteria > Bacillota > Bacilli > Bacillales > Amphibacillaceae > CALAMD01. The sequence goes on from DATGSG010000063.1 coordinate 7,829, forward strand.
GGCACCTTTAACCATTGTTGAATACGTGTTATTAAGGATATCATTTAAGCTAAGCCCAATAAATAATACCATGGTAGACAGGATAATGGTCACGAGCATAATGGATGTTCGCAGCTTTTTTTCAAAGATATTCTTTACCATATGGTTGAGGATTATTTTCATAGCCATTACCCATCCTTAGAAAATATTTACATGCTTTTTCTGGATAATTCTGAATTGCAACAGTTATTATTTTCTTAGGATAGCATATTCGAAGAGGTTGTATGTATCTAGCGAAAAGAACTATATTTATATCATAAAGGAGTCGAGAATAATTGTCTACGGTGAAATCGATGTTTTCAAAGGATTCTAATGTATTTCATATTTCATTCTAATCAATGAATTCCATAATACCGGTTTAGTGCTTCACCGCTACAACATATAGTTTCGTTGAACTGCTCTTAACTACATATTGTATCGATGTAGCTAATTTTGGTAATTATGAAATCCATTCTAATAAAAAAAACCTAAAACACCTTTCCTATTTATTAATGAAGACAGCATGACTTGATGACTTATCATTTTCTATTTCACACATGAGCATATCATACATCCTTTGTTGTGTACGTATGCTCCTGTATGATTTAGCTATGCTAACCCAATAAACGCTCTGCTATCTTCATTGTTTTCGCTATATTCTCGGAAACTTGCTCCGTATATACTTCAGCATATGCGAGTGCATCTGCTAATAATACCGGACTTGGAGTAATGGAAAACAACGCATCAATCCCATGTTCATAAACAACCTCACAACCTTGACCAAGTGAACCGGCGATCCCGATTACTGGGATCGAACTCTTTTTCGCTCGTTTCGCTACACCAATTGGGGTTTTTCCATAAATCGTTTGCACATCAATTCTCCCTTCCCCCGTAATGACAAGGGAGGCATTTTCCAGCTGTTTTTCTAGTTGGACCGTGTCCATGACAATATCGACACCACGTTTTAATTCCGCACCCAAGAACGCAAATAAGCCACCACCTAGCCCTCCAGCAGCACCTGCACCCGGAATGTTATCTATTTTTATTCCTAATTGATCTTCTAATAGGCTTGCATAATGGGCTAGATTCTGATCAAGCTCCATAATCACTTCCTCTGTTGCTCCCTTTTGTGGGCCAAAAACTGCGGAAGCTCCTTCTTTTCCTGTTAGTTGATTGTTCACATCACAGGCGACATGAATGGAGATGTCTTTTAATCGAGCATCAATAAGGGAAGGATCAATTTCCGCTAAATCACGTAATGCGCCCCCGCCAAAACCAATTTCCTTACCTTCTCGAGTTAATAATTGCGCACCTAAAGCTTGAGCCATGCCTGCACCACCATCATTCGTCGCACTTCCACCGATCCCGATAATAATATGTTTAACTCCTTGATTGAGCGCGGCAAGAATTAATTCACCTGTACCCTTTGTTGTTGTCAATAAAGGATTTCGTTCAGCAATGGGGACTAGATGAAGACCTGACGCTGCCGCCATTTCGATGACAGCTGTTTGTTTATCCCCGGATAAGCCATAAAAGGCCTTGACTGGAGTGCCGAGTGGTCCTGTAACAACGGTTGTCATAATTGTTCCTTCCGTTGCATCAACAAGCGATTGAACGGTACCTTCTCCCCCATCAGCCATGGGGACTTTTATATATGCTGCTTCAGGAAATACCTTTTTGAATCCTCTTTCAATCGCATTGGCTGCTTCTAAAGCAGACATACTTTCCTTAAAAGAATCTGGTGCAATCACAATTTTCATATCTTTCCCTCCATTCGTTTTATTCTGGGATCCCCGCGATTATAAAAACAGTTTTAGTACACCGAACACGAGTGTCGATGCAACCGCTAATGTTAAACCGACTAGTGTTTCATACGGAATTAATTTCATGCGTTCTTTCAAATTCATAAATACGCTCCCACCTGTCGCATGGAAGAAACTACCATGAGGCAAATGGTCAAATACCGTTGCTCCCGCATGGACCATTGCTGCACCGGCAAGTCCTGCGACACCAAGTTCCATAATTGTTGATCCAAATACATTTCCTGCGACGACTGTACCCGCTGTTGTTGATGCGGTTGCCATGGACATGAATGCTCCCGAAAAGGGGGCTAATAAATAAGCTGGGAGACCAGCAGCTTGTAATCCATTAATAACGACATCTTTTAATCCTGAATTGCCAATAATTCCGGCCAATGTACCTGTCCCTAGCAACATGATCGCGACAGGTGACATTTTATTTAATCCTAAAATGGCATATTCATTCATCCGTTTAATCCGTCCCATTGACAAAGCTCCGACAACTCCACCGATGGGAAGAGCAATCATCGGATCAATGACAATATCAAATAATGGTCTCAATGCGAGCAGGATAATCGCCGTTAAAGGCGCGACAATCGCTGGGACAAGCAACGGTAATTTTTCATTTGTATCATTTTGGAGTTCACTTAAATCGACAAAACTTCCTTTGTTAGCAAGTTTCTTGGCAACAAAATAGGTTACAAGGATTCCAAAAAAGGCAGGGATTATACCCGCGGCCATAACAGATGTGAGCGGTACATTAAATGCATCTGCAGCTGCGATCGCATTCGGGTTTGGGGACATGATATTTCCTGCTTTCCCCCCACCAACCATCGCGAGCAAGATCGCTGTTTTAGATAGACCTGCACGGCTTCCAATGGCCAGAGCAATTGGTGCGACGGTGATAACGGCTACATCAATGAACACACCGACCGTTGTTAAGATCATGGTAGCCAGTGCCAATGCTAAAAGCGCTTTCTTTTCACCCATTGCTTTTATAATCGACTCTGCAATGGTTGAAGCAGCTCCAGATTGAATGAGCACCCCCGCCAATACACCAGCCGCCAATATCCGTAGGACCGCTGGGATAATTCCTTCTGCCCCTTCGACCATTAATGAAACAGTATCTACTATATTCACACCGCCGATCAAACCGCCAATTAGTGCGCCGATGATCATTCCATAGGCTGGTGGAACTTTCTTTAATATTAATATAATGGCAATAACAAGGGCTGCAATCGCCCCGATAGCGCTTACTTCAATTCCCATAAGATTTCCCCCTCCAAACACTTGATTCATGATTCCCTATCTATTGTAAGCATTCATGTAAGCAATTACATTAGGCATGAGAACAGAATATAAGCCAAAATAAAATGAAGAATTTATGCATCTGCACAAATCCTTCATTTCAATTGATAAAGAAGTTGGGAAATATGGAGTTTTAGTAAATCCTTCGTTTTTCGTGGATCTTTACCGGTTACACTCGCAATTTTATCCAATCGATAACGAAGGGTGTTGCGATGAATATGTAACTTTTGAGCGGTCTCATTTAACTCATCATGTTGTTCGATATACAATTGCAATGTCGTTTGCAATTCCCCACTTTTATCATACGCAACAAGTGTCTCATAGTAGTCAGTAAGTTTATGTCCTTTTGTGTTTAGTTGCGAGAGCAGGATCGGTAAAAGGAATTCTTCATAATCATAGACGAGATCATCCGGGTATAATATCTTGCCAACCCCCAATGCACTCGCCGCATACTCATATGCTTGCTGGGCATCTTCTAACCGATGAAATTCCATCCCAATCCCTACATGGCACGTAAGCGAAATACGCTCCTTTATTCTTCTCATTACATCTTGAAACTCCTTGATTATCCCCGTTTTTGACAGATGTGGTTGCTGGGATTTTAAAATAATAATTCTAGTTGGTCCCGAATTTGCTACTAAATCCTTTTCATCCAAATACCCCTGAAGATAAGAGAGAGCCTGCTTCTTTAGTTCGGAGATCTCCTCCTCTTTCATATGGTGTGGAATCAGTTCAAGTAAGATAGGTAGTCGATTAACCGTCAGATCAATCCCAAGTCTGTGCGCTCTTTCTTCGGATAGTGAATCCACTTTATCGTGAACAATTTGCGTAATGACTTCTTCACGCAATCGATCATCCCACTGTAATTGTTCTGTCAAAGCCGCTTGCTTCAACGACATTTCTGCTCCCATTTTTACGAGTTCACCAAATTGTGAGATGCCATTAGGGTCACCGGAAATGCCAATGACCCCTACGATTTTATCTTCAAAGACGATGGGCAAATTTATGCCTGGTTTTGTACCGGCTAATTTTTGCGTTTGATCTACGGCAATATCGACTCTTCTTTTTTGTGCAATCACGTTTGTCGCACCTTCATGCATTTCACCGATGCGGCTCTGATCACCTGAACCAATAATGACCCCACTCTCATCCATCACATTAATATTATAAGTGAGGATCCTCATCGTTTGATCAACAATATCTTGAGCGATTACTTTTGTTAAAACAGTCATATTCGATTCTCCTTAACCAGCTTATACAAAACATTCGTTCAAAACCCTATTTTTCTAATCCGGCAATCCCTATCCCACCGGGTCCCGCATGAGTAGATATCATTGCACCCGCCTGCATCCATCTAATATTTTTAAATTCCGCTTCTTTGGCGAGTTCATCCATCCGTTGTTTGATCTGTTCATCAAGCCCAAGTGAGTATTGAAAATAAAGTTGTTCTCGATCAATCTGATAATCATTGAGGTAATCCCGAAAGAGTCTTTCCGCGACACCCATCATTTTCCCACGGTATTTTTGGGTTGATACAAGATTGCCTTCAATTAATTCAATGCGCGGTTTTATTTTTAAGAGAATCCCTCCTAAATAGGCAATGTTACTGACTCGTCCACCCGCTTTTAAAAACTCTAAGCTACCTGGTACAAAAGCAAGCCTAGATTTAGGAATGACGGCTTTTATTTCCTCCATTAAACGAACAGGCTCAATTGTCGGCTCTTTTGCTAATAAACGAGCAGCATACATTACGATTGCTGTTAATCCTCCAGTTACGTTCAATGCGTCAATGAGAACAAGATCCTCAAAATCTTCCGCTGCGATGACCGCATTTTGAAAGGAAGATGATGCCTTTGACGTATAACCAATGTGAATAATCGTGCAATCAGGAAAATCCGCTTTTATCTTCTTAAAAAAGTCATGGTATTCATGTGAGTTTGTCGATGTTGTGGAGGGTATCTTTTTCGTACGCTCATAGTAGTCATAAATATCCT
>DATGSG010000064.1:0-5938 GCA_035302925.1 Virgibacillus sp.
GTTACTTTTTTGCTTTTTAGTATGGAAGCATAGGGCTTATCGAGATAAGCCCTATTTTATAATTAATTCTTTATCGTCACTTTCTGAAGACGCAACGCATTCAATACAACGGAGACGGAACTAAATGCCATTGCCGCACCCGCTACCCAAGGAGCTAATAAACCAACTGCTGCAATTGGGATCCCGATCGTATTATAAATGAATGCAAAAAATAGGTTCTGTTTAATATTTCGCATTGTTTTTCGGCTCATGATCATTGCATCTGCTACACTATTTAAGTCACCACGCATGAGTGTAATATCCGCTGCCTCGATGGCAATATCTGTACCCGTTCCAACAGCCATTCCAATATCTGCCGTTGCTAGTGCTGGTGCATCATTAATGCCATCACCGACCATGGCGACTTTCTTGCCCTGTTTCTGAAGCTCTTCAATTTCATCACTCTTTTGTGCTGGCAATACTTCCGCGATGACATGGGAAACACCTACTTGTCCCGAAATTGCCTCTGCTGTACGTTGATTGTCTCCTGTCAGCATAATGACTTCCAGTCCAAGATCCTGCATTCTCACAATCGCCTCTTTTGATGTATCTTTCACAGTATCTGCTACGGCAACGACACCTGCAAGTTGGTTGTTCACTGCAATGAGCATGGCTGTTTTGCCGTCTAGCTCTAATTTTTCCATTGTTGCTTCTGAATCCAATATTTCAATCCTATGTTCATTCATTAATCTTCTTGTTCCAACTAACACTTCTTGATCCCCAACTTTAGCTTGTATGCCATAACCTGGTAATGCTTCAAAGTCAGTTGCTTCAAGTAGTGTGATCCCTTTTTCTTTCACACCATTTACAATCGCCTGTGCCAATGGATGCTCTGATTGATTTTCAGCTGTTCCAATCAATTGAAGAACTTTCTCTTCACCAAAGCCTTCCATAACCATAATATCTGTCAATGCGGGCTCACCTTTTGTAACGGTTCCTGTTTTATCCAAAACGACCGTATCGATTGACTGGGTGTTTTCTAAATGTTCTCCACCTTTAAATAAGAGGCCCATTTCAGCAGATCTGCCTGACCCCGCCATAATTGACGTTGGTGTTGCCAAACCTAGTGCACAGGGACAAGCAATAACTAAAATCGAAATGGTCGGAATGAGTGCGGAACGGAAATCCCCTGGTGTCACGATGAAGAACCAAATAAAGAATGTAGCTAGAGCAATCACCACTACGATGGGAACAAAAACACCAGAAATCCGGTCGGCCATCCGTTGAATATCTGCCTTAGACCCTTGTGCTTCCTCAACGACTGTAACGATTTGAGCTAGAGCTGTATCTTTCCCTACTTTTGTCGCTTTTACTTTCAATGAACCATTTTCATTAATGGTGGCACCAATGACTGGGTCTCCAGCAACTTTATCGATGGGGATACTTTCACCTGTAATCATTGATTCATCAATAGCGGATCGCCCTTCAATAATCTCTCCGTCTACTGGTATCTTTTCACCTGGTCTGACAAGGATTGAATCTCCTGCTACAACCTCCTCAATTGGAAGCTCCTGTTCGACACCATCCCTCAGAACACGGGCTGTTTTAGCTTGTAAACCGAGCAGTTTTTGAATGGCTTCACTTGTTTTTCCAACTGCACGTACTTCAAACAATTTACCAAGTACGATCAATGTAATAATTACGGCTGACGCTTCAAAATACAGTTCAGGACTTCCAATACTTCCTGCATTCAACCATTCGAATGATAGATAAAGACTGTAGAAATAAGCCGCGCTTGTACCAAGTGCGACCAAGACATCCATGTTTGCACTTTTATTTCTTAATGAATTGAAGGCTCCTTTATAAAACTGGGCACCAACAATGAATTGAACAGGTGTTGCAAGTGCAAGCTGTAACCATGGATTCATAAGAATATCAGGCATATAGATAAATGATAAAAACTCAAAATGTGCCACCATTGTCCATAACAATGGAATCGTTAGAATGAGTGAAAAAACAAACATTCTTTCTTGTTTTTTAATTTCCTGTTCTTTGTGATCGATTTTTTCGTTATCATCCTGTGCTAATCTTAATTCATAGCCCATTTTTTTAACGGTATTCATCATGTCAGTCGTACCCACTTGGTTATTATTATATTCAACTGTTATCGTTTCTAATGGAAAGTTAACGTTCGCAGTAGTTACACCATCCATTTTGCCAATTCCCTTTTCAACTTTTGCGGCACAGGCAGCACAGGTCATACCAGAAACATCAAATATAACTTTCTCCTCTACAACTTCATACCCCAGTTTTTCGACTGTTTCCTTCAATTCAGCTACATTTGTTTGAGCAGAATCATAGATAACCGAAGTGCGTTCCAAAGCAAAATTCACATTTGCTTGTTCAACACCCTCTATTTTTGAGAGCCCCTTTTCAACACTTGCAGCACAAGCCGAACAAGTCATTCCATTAATTTGTAATGCTACTTCTTTCGTTTCCATCTCATTCATCCTCCAATACGTAGTGGGGGTATATTTATCGCAAAAATAAGGATCATACCAAAAGGCACAATCATTTCTACTGCTTCATACCCCTTTCTATGGTGTGAACTAAGCGGATATCTATGTGTATATCCCCCCTATTACTTGAATAGATAATTATGATATGATGTCATATCCTTGGTCTTCAATAACCTCTATGATTTGATTCAACGTCGTTTTATCATTGTCAAATCCGACAGTAACTTCACTACTTTCCAGTTTCGCTTTTACAGAAGAGACACCCGTAAGTTCACCAACACTTTCTTCAATTGATTTCACGCAATTCCCACATGACATCCCCTGTACCTTTACTGTTTTCTCCACTTTGAATCCCTCCTCTTTACTTTCCATCTCCTAATTACCATACCCTTGTACCGTATATAAACACCAAAATAAAATATGCTTCCTGTCTTTATTTTATCATTGTTTTCATAACCGTCATCAATTCCTGAATCGCTTCCTCACCATCATTACCTTTGATCGCATTTGCAACACAATGTTTTGTATGATCTTCTAGCAAAGCAAGTGAGACTTTATTCATGGCTGATTGTACCGCACTAATTTGATGTAAAATATCTACACAATAACGGTCATTCTCAACCATTTGATGAATCCCTCTTACTTGTCCTTCCACCCGTTTTAAACGATTTAAAAGTTGTTGTTTATGTGGTTGAACTGTTTCCTTTGGAGTTTCTGACATATCCCTTCCTCCTTTGAACAGGTCTAGATTACCGACCTTATATACCCTACACCCCTATCGTATAACCTAAACATAAGTAAGTCAATACATACGTACTGGGGTCAGTCCCCCGCCACATTACAGTGATAAAGTACTACTATGGCGGGGGACTGACCCCTTAATGTTTGCGATTCACATAGCGCCCATAATCTGGAATTGCGATGCGATCAAATTCCTTAACCAAGTAGTTCAGACCTTCTGAAAGTTCTTTACCGGACATTGGCTGTCCATGACCTGTCACCGCAACAGCGGGATTTAATGCTTCGAGTTTTTTAACCGACGCCCTGGCCGCTTCCCAATCAGTAGTTAAATATCGCGGTGGACCATTGATTTCCTTATCTTGCGTCAACACCCTATAAAGAGATTCTTGTTTCACTGTGACAAAGGCATCACCCGCAATGAGTACACGGTCTTTATCTCTGAATAAGGATATATGTCCAGGCGCATGTCCAGGTGTATGGAGCCACCGCCAACTGGGCAAGTAGGGAACTCTTCCATCAGAAGGAAGAGGTTCTATCTTATTTCCTAAATCAATTGGTTCATTCGGAAACATAGGGGACATTTTGGCCACAAGCCCACCTTCAACTGTTCCATCAGGTTCTGGATAACGCGATTTTCCAGTTAAAAAGGGCAATTCATATTCGTGAGCATATACAGGAACATCCCATTTTTCAGCTAAATCGACTACGGCTCCCACATGATCAAAATGACCATGTGTCAGTATAATCGCTTTTGGTTTGCTGTTTTCACCAAACCGCTCTTCTACCACTTCAACAATTCGATTCGTCGATTCAGGCATACCTGTATCAACTAAAACCCACTTTTTTGCTTTCAAAGGGTTGCCTATAACATACAGATTCACAATCTGGTTCGTATAACAATAAAGATCAGGAATCACCTCTTGCCCCATACCACTTCTGAAAGAGATCATCGGCATGAATTTGTTCTCCATCGCATCGTTCATATCATCATGCGTATTTTTATCCATAAATTTCCACCACTTTTCGCCACTGTAATTTAGTTGTTTTATGATCTCTTTAGTATGGGTATGATCGCTCCTATTATGTGTTTTTATTTGAAGAACTGGGGTCAGTCCCCCGCCACACCACAGTGATAAAGCACTACCATGGCGGGGGACTGACCCCTTAATATAAGTATTCATTTGCATCAATAAGCGTACACGCCCCGGATTCCTCTAAAAACTGTTTAATAGGCTGAACGTGAGCACCACCGATTAATAGCAGCACTCGTTCTTGTGGACTTGTAATGAGTCTTCTTATATTCGAATAAATAATCAAATTTCGTTTGTACCACCAGGTTAACCAATCCATTGCATAATAATCTTTCTCTTTACCAATCATAGCAACTTCCATATAAATTTGATGCGATATTTTAATAAATTCTGTTTCATTCACAAGCTTATAGCCTTCTAAAATCGATACTTTGGATAACTTATCCGTTTTTTGTTGCATCGGTTCCACGTACATCGTCATGATTTTTTCATAGAGCTTGGGCTCAAACTTTTGTGCAAACAGAAGGACATCGCTAAATGGGATACTGTCATGCGCGTCTCCCATCCAATCAACGCAAGAAACTTCGCTGATACCCGATTGCTTTGCTAAAGGGAATCCGATCATTTCTATTTCATTCTTGGTTAGATTGAGATCACCTTGTTGATACTTTCGATACTTCTCGTTCAACTTCGCTTGTCCTTCCCATTCCGCCTCAACAGCCAGTTTTGTAGGATAAAACCGACTTAATGCGTCAACAACTTCCTCTGCTTGTAGTTTTACATCATAATCATTTTTCTGTTCAATCTTAATGACATCCGGTGTATCCCCTAAATGATATACCCCGACAATCATCACTTCTGGTGTCAAATTAACTCCCCCCTTATCATTAAATTAATTTCATAATCACTTCTGTCTAAAAATTCAGATATCAGTCATCGTAATGTGCCAGCTTATAGACTTTGAGTATAAACAGTTCACACAGCAAACCGGCCTCTTATTTGAATAAGTTCAGCTTAAGAACATAAATGACTTATTACGAGACCTTTAAATCAGATATTTAATTTTTGGTCATATAAAGCACCTTGCTTAACATACTCAATGATTTTTGCACATTCACCCTTCACACGTTTTCTACCTAATTCACTAAGAAACCAATTATCTTTTCTTGTATTATCATCTTCCGCAGGACACAAGCTAAATTTAATCCAATCTGGCATATAAGTTTTTAAAGTCAAATATAACCGTCTCATATGATAAGAATTTGTCACGACTAAAAGTCGCTTGATATTATATAGCTGGAATTCCCTGTTCAGGACAATGAGTGAGGCAAGAACATTCTCTATTGTATGTACGGATATGTCTTCTATCAATATATCCTTTTCAGTTACTTTCAATGCCATTGCTTCGTTTTTTAATGCAACTGCTTCTGGAAAATCACTTCCGTCCCATTTAACACCACCAGAAAACAATATTTTATCACTTCTCCCTTGATTATATAACTCCACTGCTTTAGGTAAGCGGTACTGAATAGCCTTGCTACTACCTACCACAAAGATACAATCGCCTTCTTCATTATCATCCTCAATATCTGAGAATAACAAATTTGACATTTGATTATCAGTAAGTTTCTCAACATCTAATTCAGATATAAACATGCTTCACCTCTA
>DATGSG010000065.1:0-11039 GCA_035302925.1 Virgibacillus sp.
TAAGTTTTTCCTCATAGTCTAATGAATTGCATAATCCCTATTTATAGCTATATCACTCCACCATGTAGTTGTATTGATTCGTTTACAACTACATATCGAAGTGACATAGCTTGTTGCGGATATTATGAAATTCATTCTATCCACTAATGATTGATATAAAAATATTAAAAAGGGGCGGTGGCATTCATCATAAAAGGCCCGTATCGCTTCACCGGTTTCTCCTTTTAACGCATCATCTAAAATAATGAGGGACTGGATTGCTTTTTGGATGGTGTGGATTTGACTATAGCATGAATCAATTCCAGTAACCGTATCATCAATTCCCGTCTGAAGACTGTTTACATCTAATACTTTCAATATAAAAACCTCCTTATTCGTGTAACGAACTCGTTTTTTTATAGCAACTTGTATCGTAGGATCAGTCTTATTTTGGTAAGTACAAGAACACCGTCGTCATTTATTGGTGTATTTTAAAAATCTCTATGATAACAAAAGGTGGGTGTATTATCCGTCAATGATTGATAAACGGCCATAGCTTTATCTATAGTGGGTAGCAGCAGATATGATATAATAAAAGGATCAACCATTGAACAGGAGGCGAGGACAATCATTGAAGTTTATACAGATGGTGCATCCAACGGTAACCCGGGTATCAGTGGTGCCGGTGTTTATATCAAAGCAAATGGGAAAGATTATGAGTACGCTCTTCCCCTTGAAGAAATGAGTAATCATGAAGCAGAATTTCATGCTATTATTCAGGCGTTAGCGATTTGTATCCGTACATTTCCAGGGAAAATAGTATCATTCCGGACAGACTCGCAAATTGTAGTTGATGTGATTGAAAAGAATCATACTAAAAATAAGGTGTTCTATCCTTTGCTTCTCGATATTAACAAAAAAGCTACACTTTTCCCGCACTTTTTCATTAAACAAATCCCCAACAAACAGAATTATCATGCTGATCGATTAGCCAAACAAGCGATTCAAATCCAGAAGGAGTAAATGGCCAAGCTTGAATACGTACTTGGCTAATCTCATCCACACGATCAATAACATATGTGTTAATCAATGAATTAAGTTCCTAATAGTCGAATATTATTGCCAATCATTCGTTCTGTTTCTTGAAGTGTTGCCACCGCATCATCTGTCGATTCTATATTATGGATTAGCAAGGATTCATATGAAGCAAACAATTCATCATAGTATGTTTTGATCTCATTACATTCGTCAACCATTTCAAGTTCGTTGCCCTCTTCGAATTCCTCTGCAAGCGTTTTATCCAATGCATTTATAGAGGTGCGTAAATCGATTAATGCTTTTTCGATCGGGCTAAATTCTATTTTTATTTCGTTACTCATTGTTTATTTTTCACCTGCTCTTTCTTTTCCATTAAACTCGTATGTCTCGATTCCATGGAAGATATATTCTCTCCCATACTCGAAATCTTTTCCTCAATCACCTCAATTTGATCACTTATTTCAGCTTTTGCTTTACCAATCTGTTCGTCTGAGATGCCAGTGTAACTCACTTGTAGCTCATCTTCTTTAAAGCCTTCTACATCAGTCGCAACTTCTCCATGAAATGTCTTGGTTGTGAATTCTGGTTTCAAGCAAAGCTCCTTACTGTCGGAATAATCCGTGTCACACTCTTTTAATGCCTTTAACGCTTCTTTTAAACGTTCTAATTCTTCCTTTTTTTCATCTCTATTCTGATTTGCAGAAAAAACCGAGTGCTGAATTTGCATAAGCTCTGAATTAATACTCCCCAAGTCCAATGTTTCATCACCTCACCTATGACGGATCAATTGCATTTAAAATATTAAAATCGCACAATTTTTTCCAATTTAATATTTATTATACCGCAATAAAAGAATAGATGGTAGAGTCTTTAGATCTGTTTTAACCGTTATAAAAGGGATTAGAACTTTATACTTAGGTATAATGACCCATTACCTCCCTGTTATCGAGGACAGATCATTTATTGGGCGAAAAGGGTAGGTGCTTCTGCGGGTGGATGCTAAACGCGAGGTTTTTTGAATACAAACAAAAAAGAAACCATGTTGGCTTCTTTTTTATCTTCGTTTTGCAACTGAATCTCGTTGGATAATTTGATGGGGAATAATAATTCGTTTTATAGGTTCGTTTTTATTCTTGGTCTTTTCAATGAGTGCTTTTGCAGACTGGGCGCCTAACTCATAGATTTGAATATCAACGGTTGTTAATGCGGGGCTTGTGATCTCGGATAAGTACACATTATTGAAACTAACGAGTGAAATATCTTCTGGCACTCGATACCCCGATTCTTTCAGCATGCTCAATACACCTAGACTCATGAAGTCATCACTAACGACAATTCCTGTTGGTGGTATGTCTAAGGAAAATAACTCTTCAACCGCATCCCGGCCACCTGATCTGAGAAACTCTGTATGAATTTGATAGGTATGTGGTACATCAAGCCGTGCCGCTTCCATTGCTGACTTATATCCTGCCTCACGATCCCGTGTCACAAATAAATCCTTAGAACCTCCGATAAAAGCAATCTTTTGATGACCATTTCGGATCAAATCTGCTGTAATTTCTTCTCCTGCACGAAAGTTATCATTATCAACATGCGTGATTTCGCTAATATGATCATACGGTTTTCCTACCATAACAAAGGGAAAGCTTTCTTCGCGTAAGAAGTTCATAATTCGATCGTTCACACGCGAGTAAAGTAAAATGATGCCATCCACATAACTGCCATATACCATCCGCTCCACTTCTTCATAAATTTCATCTTCCGTCTCACCAGTAGACAAGAGCATCGAATATTTCATTTGATGAATGATCCCACCAATCCCCCGTAATACTTCCGGGAAAAATGGGTTTTGCAATGTTTTATTTGTTGATGCTGGTAAAATAACACCAATTGTGTTTGTCGATTTTGCTACTAAATTACGTGCACTGCTATTTGGATAATAACCCAGCTCTTTCATTGCCTTACGTACTTTTTGCTTTGTCGCACTCGTTATTTTCGGATTGTCGGTTATTACCCTAGAAACAGTAGAGGGTGAAACACCACTCATCTTCGCTACATCTTTAATCGTCACCATTATTTATTCACCCTCTGAACTCTATTTTATGATCAACTCGTAATATATCCGCTTCCTCGTCATTATACCATCCTTTTAACTCTCAACAAGTTAGCTAGCCTTTCGTACCTCCTGCGGTTAATCCTGATATTAAGTAGTCTTGCAAGAATAAAAAGACGATCGCAATCGGAATCGCACCGGCCAAAAAAATTGAATCGTTTGTTGAGAATTGATCTCTATCGATAAGGTATAGATCTTATATATATTGGCTATACTTGTGGATAGGCCTGATTTTTCCCCTTTCAGACCTACATAAGCTCCTCAAATTGAGGAGCTGTTTTTTTGTCCCTATTTATTATAGACAAACCTTTAGTTTAATGGAATGCTTATAACGTATTTCCTACCAGATGATGAATACAAAACCCGCAAATATCGTCACTTTTTTAACCTATTACATTTCACTCAAACGTTCATTTAAGAAAATAAAGATGTCATAAGCGAGTACTATATAATTTCGAGTAAGCCTGACTAGCAATCGTTATTTAAGATAGAAGGGTTTGAATAGACCAAATATGCAATGAATCCTTTCACATCCTTATTTTCATAGGGAAAGACGAGACCTTTTATGCTTATCAACGTTTAAAAAAGTCACTCTCTTTTTATATGTGCTAAAAAGAGAGTGACTTTTAAATAACCCGATCTTAACTTGATGATACTTTCATTATATTTTATCAGTCATTTTCTACAGGTAAATCCGTAACAATTTTATTCTCTCGGTTACTTTTAGCTTTCATAAAGAACATCACCGTTAAGATGATTGTCAATGGAATACTTAGTATAAAGGATGTATTTAACCCTAAACCAAACCCAATTTTCTCACTTAATATATAAACAAAAACCATATAACTGATGAAAATTGCTGGGATTAAGGAAACAAAATAGTTCTTTCCTTTAACAAATAAGTACATGGTACCAATCCACAAAGCGATTGCTGCTGTTGCTTGGTTCGCCCATGAAAAGTAGCGCCATAAAAGGTTGAAGTCTATTTGCGTTAATAAAATCGATAATGCAAATAATGGTAGTGCAATGAGTAACCGCTTAACAAGTACTTTCTGATCGATCTTCAAGTAATCCGCAATGATCGAGCGTGCTGCCCTAAATGCTGTATCACCTGATGTAATCGGTAAAACTATAGCACCAAGAACTGCGATTGTTCCTCCAATTGCGCCAAGAAGTGTTTTCGATACTTCATTAACAACTGCAGAAGGTGTACCTGTGTTAATAAATTCATTCAATGTTTGACCATCTAATAGACTCATCGCTGCTGCTGCCCAAATCATAGCAATCACTGCTTCAGCAATCATCATGCCATAAAATACATATCTTCCTTCCGATTCATTCTCAACCGTACGTGAAATAATCGGTGATTGTGTGGCATGGAAACCTGACAATGCTCCACACGTGATCGTGAAGAATAAAATCGGCGCAACGGGAACGTTTTCTGGGTGTAGGTTTTGCAACGTCAACTCTGGAATTGTATAATCTGAAAACATAAGAGCGACACCAACACCAAGAGTACCTATTAATAATACGGCCCCAAAAAACGGATAAAATCGCCCAATGATCTTGTCGATCGGTAAAACCGTGGATAAAAAGTAATATACGAAAATAACTCCAATAAAGATCGATGCTGCCACTTTTCCATTTACTAAGATTTCTAGTAATGATGCAGGTGTCGTAACGAAAACGGTTCCAACTAGCAATAGCAATAATAAAGCAAATACATTAACAATATGCTTTGACATTTTTCCCAAAAATCTGCCTGCTAACTCTGGAATATGTGCCCCCCGATTTCGAATCGAGATCATTCCAGTCAAATAATCATGAACAGCTCCGGCAAATATTGCTCCAAAAACAATCCACAAAAATGCAACGGGGCCAAATAACGCTCCCATGATCGGGCCAAAGATAGGACCTGTACCTGCTATATTTAATAACTGAATAAGTGCGTTCTTTTGTTTCCCCATCGGAATATAGTCGATCCCGTCCTGGTTCACATAAGCTGGTGTTTTTCTATTTTTATTAACACCAAAGATTTTCTCGATAAATTTACCATACGTAAAATAACCAATCACTAACAATACGATGGCAGTTATAAATGTAATCATGTATTCCCCTCCAGATGTGACCGCTTACACTTTGCAACAAAGTAAGCGCTTTCTATTCACAATTATAACGAGAACCACATTTTATAGTGTGTTTTTCCATAACATGTCGTTTAAAAGGAATGAGGTGTTCTATAATCGGATTGAAATGCTTTTAAATTTGTAGTCTTTCTATAAATGCCTTTGCATAGTTACGACTCACCGATACTTTTTCTTCTATGCCAATTAGTTCTAATTCATAAGCACCATTAAACCACGGTGTCATTCGTTTCACATACGATAAATTAACGAGGAAGCTACGATGTGTTCGAAAAAATCCAAAAACATTCAACCGATCTTCCGCTTCTTTCAAACTGGATTTATATTCATATTGTTCCAATTGTGTAACGATCACAGACACTTTCCCTTTCGGATATAAATACACAATATCCCCTACATCGATATATAAGATTTCGCCGTCCGCTTCGACAGGCAGTTTCGTTGATTGTGACTGAATCTGCCGTTTATCCGTAGGAAGGAGCCGGGATCGTAACTTATTAATTGCCTCGTCCATTTGTTCTTTTTGATATGGTTTTAGTAAATAATCCAATGCATCGACGCGAAAAGCATCGGCAGCAAATTCCGAGTGTGCGGTCGTAAAAATGACTTGGGGTCTTTTCTTTAACTTTTGCAAGGATTGGGCAATTTCAATACCATTCATTTTTGGCATTTCAATATCTAGAAAAACAACATCAGGTTCCTTATCGATCGCAACAAGAACAGCCTTTTCGCCACGATTTACTTCTGATATCACTTGTATATCCGTATATTGTTCTAATAGAAAAGCTAGTTCTTCACGAGCATATCTTTCATCATCAACGATTAATGCTTGTAGCATCTTCATTCGTATCCTCCTCAATTGGAATTGTAAAATGTACCTTTGTTCTCTCATGGATAATGCTTTCTAAACGAAGCTTAGATTCCTCTCCAAATCTCATCACAAGTCGACGATTCACATTGTATAACCCGATTCCTGTACCTGTTTCTGAATCAACCTCTTTATGTAATAAGGTTTCGCTACGTTCCTTATCGATGCCTCTCCCATTATCGATGATAGCTATATCAATTGCAGCTCCTTTCTGCACGATTGATATCGTTAATTCACAATCCGTATCTTTATCACGAAAACCATGATGAATCGCATTTTCAACAAGTGGTTGTAAAATAAACGGTGGCACCATGGCAGTCATCACAGCAAAATCAAGCTCATAATGAATATGTAAGCGATCAATAAAACGAGCTTCAATTATCGCTAGATATGCCTGTACATGCGCTAATTCTTCCTTTAACGTAATCCGATGAGCTGAAGTACCTGTCACGTTTTTCCGAATATAAATAGATAATTCATTTAGTAATGTACGTGCTTCTTCAGGATTTGTCCGAATAAGCGAAACAATAATATTAATGGAGTTAAATAAAAAATGTGGATTAATCTGTGCTTGTAAGGCATTAATTTCCGCCTCTTTTGCTAATTGCAACGTTCTTTCTGCTCCGCCAATTTCCAATTGTTCACTTAGTAGTTTACTTAATCCTTCAATAAGTTCAATATGAATAGACTCATTTGATTTTTGTTTATCATAATAGACTTTTAACGTTCCAATCGTTCGGTCCTTTTCCATCAGGGGGGCGATGATCATACCGCCAAGGCGATTGCTTGTTTGATCCTGATTCATATTTTCATCTATCCGATTGATCGTCTGTCCACTTAATAGAACTTCTTTTGTAGCAGCTGTCTGAATTCGAACGTCTTCACCATCATATCCATGGGTGAATCCGATATGTGCTAAGATATGTGTCTTATTTGTCATGGCAACGCCGCTAGCCTGTAGTTCGTCATATAAAATGGTACAGACTGCCTGTGCTGATTTTGCTGTTAATCCTTGACGTAAATAAGTGATCGTTTGATCTGCAATACGAAGCGTCTTTTCCGCTTGGGAGGCAATGGTTCTTTTTTCAGTATTGATGACGGATTGAATAATTAGCATAAAAATCCCTGCACCAAAGCCATTCGTTAATATCATCGGTAGGCCGATGACTTGAACGATCGCAAATGACTTTTCGAAAGGCGTTGCGACAAGTAAGATCACACCCATTTGCATCGCTTCAGCTAGTCCACTGATGATCATTGCCTTCGTTGGGGATATGCTCTTTTTCCTTTTATAAAAATAGCCGGACAAAAACCCCGCAATAATCGTGGAAATTCCACAGGCAAGGGCGGTAAATCCACCTAACATCATTCTATGGATTCCAGATATTAACCCCGCGCCTAGTCCAACACGATATCCACCTAATAGACCAGCAATCACGACACCAATTACCCGTGAATTTGCAATGGCTTCTTCTTGTACGACACCTTGGATTGCGGAATTAAATTCTAAGGTAGTTGTATTTAAGGTGAATCCTAAATATGTACCAGCAATCCCAAACATGGCAAAAAAGAGGATCGCTTTTATTTCCTGTTGCCCATCCAGTTTATCATGGCGAATCATATTTTTGAAAAAAGCAAAGCGTGTTAAAATAAAAGCAATGGCAATAATCGTACCAACACGCTCAAACATAATCAGTAAAAGATCAAGCATCGATCATCACACCACTTTCCTACTCCACTTTATAGAATGCCTTCATTCAACATATCAATAGCGTGATCAATGATGTAACGAACAACATTTTATATCATATCACGAATGAAGGATAACCATGCATCCCGCCTCTATGATAAGTTTAACATGCCCATGCTTTTTTGTCTGAATGGTATAACGGACGCTTAACTGAATGACCTATCAATAAAAAAAGTAGCGGACATCTGAGGTACAGAATGTGTCCACTACTTTTATGATCGTTCTTTTTGATTAAACTTCAGTTTTTGCTTCGACAGCTTCTTTATCATTAAATGTATCGATATTAAAGTTCTTTAAGATGCGTGATGTTAAAGTTCCAGAAACCATACTTCCATTAACATTCAGTGCTGTACGGCCCATATCAATTAATGCCTCAACTGATATTAAAATACCGGCTAAAGCGACTGGCATATCCATCGATGATAAGACGATTAATGCGGCAAATGTTGCCCCACCGCCAACACCTGCAATCCCAAAGGAACTAACACCAATAATCAAGACAAGTGGCACAATAAATCCAACTGTTAATGGATCAATCCCGACAGACGGTGCAATCATCACCGCGAGCATGGCCGGATAGATCCCAGCACATCCGTTTTGACCCATTGTCGCTCCAAAAGAGGCAGACATATTTGCCACACCTTGCTCAACACCGAGCGCGTTTTTCTGTACATCAATATTTAATGGAATTGTTCCTGCGCTTGAACGGGATGTAAAGGCAAATAATAGGGCTGGCAAAGCCTTTTGCACGAACCTCAATGGATTCAAACCAAATACTGCGACAAGAACAAGATGAATAATAAACATAATAAATATCGCAACATAAGAAGCAATTACGAATTTACCTAATTGCAAGATACCAGCCACATTTGTACTGGCAACTGTATTTGCCATCAACGCCAAAATACCAAATGGTGTAAGTCTTAAAATCAAGGTAACAATCCGCATGACAACTGCATAAATGGAATTCACAATGTTAATGAATGTCTTTGCTTGCTCCGGATCTTTTCTACGTAACCCGAGCACGGCAATTCCTACAATCATTGAAAAAATAACAACCGCAATAACCGAGGTCGGACGGTCACCTGTCATATCTAAAAAGATGTTGGAGGGAATAAAGCTTAATATCCGTTCAGGTGTACTCTGTTCCTCGACTTCTGTTAAAGTAGATTCCAGATCTGTACCCCGATCCATTTCCTCCTGTCCCATTTCAATTTGGTCAGCGTTTAAATCAAATACGGTTGCTGTTCCAATTCCAATTAAGGCTGCAACCATTGTTGTTCCAATCAAAATCCCGATAATCCAGCCTGACATTTTCCCAAGCTGTGATGTCCTCTCTAAGTTAATTATCGATTGAATAATCGATACCATAACTAAGGGGATTACAATCATCATTAAGAACTGAATATATCCACTCCCAACAATGTTATACCACTCTGTTGTTCCGTTGAGAACTTCTGAATCCGCCCCATAAATCATCTGTAAAACAGCACCAAGGACGATACCTAAACCAAGTCCCGTAAAAACCCGTTGCGAAAATGAAAAATGCCTTTTCTGCATCCAAATAAGTAATCCAATAAGTGCTAGTAATGCGACTATATTTATAAAAATAAAGAATACATCCATTCCTTTTCCCCCTCAAGATTTAATGAATTTCATAATCCCTATTTACAACTACATAGCGAAGTGACACAGTAGGTTATGGTAATTATGAAATTCATTCGATCACTTTACATACTATACTATTCATAGTGAATAAGTGCGACTTTAACTAAAATACAGCATATTCATGAACTCGTCAAATTTATGGGGTCAATCCCCTGCCACGCTAAAGCGATAACGTAGCGGGGGACTGACCCCGGTTTCAAGTAAGTAATTTTTCAGCTGTCAATACGTCCTTAAATGTTCCTATGCTATAAATAAAACGGGTTCCACTTACTTCAGAGTGAATCCACTTTTCGGCAATACTCCCTTCCGAAAATTCAAGGTAAATCGGAATGTGTGGAAATTGATTAGACAATTCAATCCCCGCCCACAAATCGAGATGATCTTCATGCAAACAAATATAAATATGTGTAATCGGCCTATCTTGCTCCCGAATTAGATTTTCTAAAGGAGCTGATGTCACATCGAAAGAACGTAAATTAATTGATGCATGTTCGGCAATTACTGCATAGTCACGCTCCCATTCCTGTTTGATTTTAGGCATGGAGTTGTCAATAGCCGTAATATACGGTGTGCTCCTTTCAAACTGTTCACTTTGGGTGACCGCTTTTAACGCAATCTGTTGTCCTAAAGGTCCAAACCCAATGATCAGTAAATGGACAGGACTTGTTTCTTGGTCAGATGTGTAAATGGGATACTTTTCAAATAGGGAATCTACAAATAATTCATATCGATTGATCAGTTGTACTTGAAAATATTGATCACGTTCTACAGTCGTACTTTCTAAGTCTAGGAATAGCTTTTTAGAAGCGATATCTTGAAGGTGGATATGTACGGTAAGCTCTGGATTACTTTTCGAGTGCATCGCAAAGTCATAACGAATGTCCATCAGTTCATTTAAATTATCAACATCTTCTTCGTGTAGCAAAACAACATTTCTCGCACGGTCCACACCAGACTTTGTATAGATGTTTTCTTCGTTGTCACGATGATATAGAACGACAACATGTAGCTCCTCTAAATAATCAACAGCCTCATTAGATATATGATCCACGACTAAAATCACACGTTCCTTCTTTTTACGTAAGTCTTCTATGAGAGCAACACTATTTTCATTATAACCAAAGACAATTGTATGATTACCAAAAACTTGATAATAGACCAATAAAATCGACATTTCCAACATTCGGTACATCGCGATGAACAATGTCGATATCGTATACAAAGCCGCTGACCAACGTGCAATTTCAACGATTAATGGATATTTGAGTAAACTTGAACCGTCTGGTGTAAATACATCCGTTACTTCGAGTAAATAAAGTTGGAACGTAAAATAGAGTGCATTCAAAATGGAATGTGCGTCTACTGAATAATGATAAAAACTATAAAAACCAGTGATAAATGCAAGTAGAAATAAAAAAATGTGCACCGCATATTTCCGTGTATATAAAATCACCACAGGAAATACGATGACATAGACGG
>DATGSG010000066.1:0-9090 GCA_035302925.1 Virgibacillus sp.
AATGCTGATGACATATCATATCATATCATTATATTAATCTATGAAGATATGTAACATCAAGAAAAAGGAGATGGATGTTTAATGAGAAAGGTTTGGTTGTTTGTAGGGATTGCTTTAATGGTCATTGTATCCGCATGTAGTTCACCAGAAGCGGAAGAGGTTTTAAACTATCATAACGATATGGTCGATGATATGAATCCAAAGCTTGATCAAATAGAAGGGTTATATGGTGAAATGGAAACAGTTGAAACGGAAGAAGAAGCGGTTGAAATACATACAGATAAAATACTTCCTCTTATTGCTGAAATTAAAGAATTCTTCGATTCACAAGATCCAAAAGAGGATGCAACAAAGGAATATCATAAACTGAGATCAAAATCGATTGATTCATTAAGTGAGTCCGTTCAAATGGAAAATGATATCTTTGTGCAATTGCTAAGTGATGAAATGGATGAAGATGAATTGATGGCATTAATGGAAGAAGCCGATGAGAAGTCAACTGAAGCAGTAGAGCAAGATGAAGAAGCCAATAAGAAATGGGAAGAAATTTCCGAGGAATTCGATTTTGAAGAGGATGAGATTGAAGAATAATCTAGAGAAAGTGCTCGTTCATTTCTTCGAATAAAAAAGAAAAGTAGTGTCCGTCTTATAATAGAAGGACACTACTTTTTAATTTGCGAAATTTGCTGTTTTAAAAGACGACTAAATTTTGCTTTGTCTTCTGTTGTAAAAGGTTTTGGACCTTTTGTTCTTTCTCCCCTCTTCCTGGCCATTGCACTTGTATAGCGTGATTCTAATAATTGGTTGATGTTGTTCGCTGTGTAGGCATAACCTTTGTGATGAAGAACAATACAGCCTTTACCAATGAGTAGGGCTGCCAATCCATAGTCTTGAGTAATCACAATATCATCCTTCTTCGCCAATTTCACAATTCGAAAATCAGCCATATCTGGCCCCTTATCCACATAAATCGTTTCGACATGTATAGGGTCTTCTCCATGAGAAAAGTGGTCGAAGCTCTTTACAAGAATAACGGGAATGTTCTCTTGTTCAGAAATTACTTTAATCTGCTCCGTTACTGGACATGCATCCGCATCAACATAGATCTTCATTATCTCTCACCTCCATAAAGAATCGATTTAATTCGATTCTGACAGTGAAACGTATCATCGTTCG
This sequence comes from Virgibacillus sp., assembly GCA_035302925.1. Taxonomy (GTDB): domain Bacteria; phylum Bacillota; class Bacilli; order Bacillales; family Amphibacillaceae; genus CALAMD01. The sequence continues at coordinate 1,177 of DATGSG010000066.1, forward strand.
TTTATATTGGAATTTGTCTTACGGGTCATGGAGAAAAGGGCTGCACCAAGTGCTAAGATGATGAAAAGTCCACCTACCGTTGCATTATACTCAACAGAAGTACGCTCGATAACAACACCGCCAACTAACGAACCAAAGGCAATCCCAAAATGGAGAGCTGAGTTGTTCAAGCTCTGTTGAATGGCAGCTGTTTCGGGGGCGGATTCAATGAGATAACTTTGTAAAGCCGGGGTAATGGCCCAATTCATCATTCCCCAAATAATCATAATGATTAAAAAGATAGTTAGTGAAAAAGTTGCAACTGGAATGGAAAACATCGCAATTGCAAACACGGTAATAACCGTTAAAATCACCGGCTTTGCACCAAAGCGATCAGCTAAAGTGCCACCAAGGCCGCCACCAGTAATGGCTGCAACACCAAAGACTAAATAAACAATACTAACCCATGTCGCATCTAAACCTAATATGGTCTTTAAAAAAGGTGTGAAGTAAGCATACAACACCATATGGCCAGCTAGGAAGAGAAACATTGTTATATGGGCAAATAATATTTTACTGTTTTTCAGTGTGGCGAGTTGCTGTTTAAGCGGGATAGAGGGTTGTGGTGCGATTTTTTCCATAAAATAATAGATACCGATGATTAATAATAAGGTCAATCCGGTAATGAGGATAAAAGGGGCCCTCCAGCCAAATGAATTCCCAAGCATTAATCCAATGGGTACACCAAATACAAGTGAACCACTGATTCCCATAACGACGATCCCAATCGCTCGGCCCACATGCTTCTGGGGGACAATACTTGAAGCGATAGTTATACAAAGAACGATCAGTAAAGAGCCACTTGCAGCTGAAATGATTCGTGCGATCATCAAAACACTAAAGCTTGGACTAAAAATGGCGATGATGTTACCAATGAAGAAAATGAACAATGACAATAAAGACAGTTTTTTCCTTTCAACCTTTGCTGTTACTACTAATAAAATAGGTGCAGAAACAGCGAATACAAGTGAGAATATAGTAATGAGCAGTCCAGCTTTTCCAAGACTCACATTTAAGTCTGTAGCTACTAAATCTAAGATGCCACCAATAATTAACTCGACCATTCCTACAATAAATGCAACAATCGTTAGTAAATAGACACGTTTATCCATAATATAAAATCCCTTCCATTTAGACAACACTATAATATTACTTTAAACGTGAGGGAAAATAAAGAAAAAAGATCAACATAAAGGGAGTGGGCAATTAAAATTCATGAGATTTCTGTCTGGATGTAGAAAATGTTGTACTCAAATGATCATAAGCCTTATAATGAATAAAGAGATTGAAGGGTATAAGGTGATCTCGTATGGATAATTGTGTGGAATATTTATGATGCATGACGAGTTCACATTCAGTGATAGATACAATGGATTAAGGAGAGAGTAAAGTGGGCAAAGAAACGAAGCTATACAAAGAAGCAAACCAAATGTTAAAAGAAACGAGTAGAACCTTTTACATACCGATCACATTATTAGGCTCGACCTTGAGGCGAACAGTTGGTTCCGCCTATTTATGTATGCGTGCAATTGACGAAATTGAAGATCATGAAACACTTGATTCTGTAATCAAGGAACACTTGTTGCGATCAACAAGTGTGCTACTCACAGAGGAATTTGATGATGTGAAGTATCATGAACTCATTGATCCCTATAAAGAATCCTTGCCTGAGGTAACTGTTCGACTAGGAGACTGGATTGCCGTATGTCCGGAAGAAATTGTTATGAAGGTTCAGGAGTCAACGAGTACGATGGCAACTGGGATGGCTGATTGGGTGCAAAAGGATTGGGATATCAAGACGGTAGAAGATTTAAATGATTATACGTATTATGTAGCTGGTCTCGTAGGGGTCATGTTATCGGATATTTGGAGATGGTATGATGGAACGGAAACAGACAAGGAGCTAGCGATTGGTTATGGTAAGGGACTGCAAGCAGTAAACATTCTCAGGAATCAGCATGAAGACTTTGCAGAACGTGGTGTTCGATTTATCCCTGATGGTTGGGAGCGAGATGATATGTTCAATTATGCAGACGCGAACTTAGCGTTAGCGGATGAGTATATTAAATCTGTTAAGAACAAGAAGATTCTCTTATTTTGTAAAGTCCCGTTAGCCTTGGCAAAAAGAACATTAAAAGCAATGAAGAACGGGCAGGATAAAATCTCACGTGACGAAGTTGAAAAGATTGTTGAAGAAGTTAAAAAAGAGTAGAAAAAGAGGCCCATGAGGTTCTGCCCCCAAAGTTAGAGCGAAAAATCGAGCTTTTAGGGACCCCCTGAATGGCCTCTTTTTTTGGTTATTTGCTGAAAAGTTCTTTAATGCTCAAGTATAGGAGTGCCAAACCAAAGACAATGATCATGAGGCCTCCGACAATCGAAAAGAATTCAGCAATCCCCTCATTAATTACGGTTGAAGTTGGAACATTTGCTAGGCCGAATCCAGCTAATATGGTCGCAACGTATAGCAGGGCTCGTTGATAAATCATCATGTATCCCTCCTTCACTCCAATCTATGAAGACGAAGCAATTTATGATTGTATGGTTGTTCACGTAGTAGCCGAGCTCGACCGAGCGAATTTGTTATGCCGTATAAAAACATTTATAAACAGACTGTACCTCCATAGTTTACAAACAACCAAAAACGACTATAATAGCTTAAGTACGCTGTATAAAATGAAAGCTTTCGTCGATAAATAGGGAGAGCTTTACCGTGAATTTGGTATAAAAGGAGTCTTAAGCATGAGTCATAATGAGCAACCAAAGAAGTATGAATTTTTATCAGAAAACCCCAATGTAAAAGTTGCGCCGATTATCGTGTCATTAATTATTGGTGCCTTTTTTGCTGTTTTAAATGAAACATTATTAAATATAGCTTTAACGACTTTAATGAAAGAATTTAATATTTCGCTTACGAGTGTTCAATGGATGGCAACTGGATTTATGTTAGTCATGGGTGTCGTTATTCCCATTTCCGCTTTATTATTGCAATGGTTCACAACGCGGCAAATGTTTCTTGCGACGATGATCACATTTACAATAGGAACGATTATTTGTGCAGCTGCACCGTTATTCTCTGTTTTATTAATCGGGCGATTTTTACAAGCGGTTGGAACAGGCTTATTAATTCCAATCATATTCAATACGTTTTTATTAATCTTTCCTCCCCATCGGCGTGGGGCGGTTATGGGTATTATTGGTCTTGTGATTATGTTCGCTCCTGCAATAGGTCCCACATTATCAGGAATCATTGTGGAACATCTGGGGTGGAGGTATTTATTTATCACGGTGATTCCTTTCGCATTATTCTCGATTCTATTCGCCTACAAATACTTAGTGAACGTCTCCGAATTGACCAAGCCTAAAATTGATATTATTTCCATCATTTTCTCTACGATTGGGTTTGGTGGAGTTGTCTTTGGATTTAGTTCTGCAGGTGGAGAAGAAGCTGGATTTTTAGCACCGATTGCGTATATGCCAATCATCATTGGTGGTATTTCGCTCATTTTATTTTCATTTCGTCAGTTTAAACTTGATGAACCTATTCTCGATTTAAGGGTATTTAAATTTCCGATGTATAGCTTGGGAGTTATTATGTTTATCATTATTATTATGGCTATGTTTGCCTCAGAGATCATTTTGCCTGTATTTATGCAAGGGCCTCTGGCGTTATCAGCTGCAACAGCTGGTTTAATCCTCTTACCTGGTAGTCTCATCAATGGGTTGCTATCACCTGTTATGGGGCATGCTTTTGATAAATTTGGGCCTCGTTTATTAATGATACCAGGCTCGATTTTGCTTAGTGCGACGCTATTTATCATGATGAGATTAGATATGAATACACCAAGTTGGGTCATTGTCGTGAGTTATATCTTACTCATGATCTCTATCGCAGCCATTATGATGCCGGCAGAGACGAATGGATTGAACCAATTGCCTAAACATTTATATCCGCATGGAACAGCGGTGATGACGACTCTACAACCTGTAGCAGGTGCGATCGGTGTTTCTGTCTTTATTAGTATTATGAACGCACGACAAAGTAACTTATTAGCGAAGGCACCAAACCCCACTAATCCGGATGTCATAAATGGAGCGATGGTTGCGGGGGTTGAACTTGTTTATCTGATCGCTTTTATTCTTTCTCTCGGTGCATTAGTCGCTTCATTCTTTGTGTATCGATCTGTTCCGATTGAAGTGGAAGAATTATCGGAAGAATAACGAAAGGATCGCTTTGTTTTTAAATTATAATGAGAATGATTTCATTGTGATTTAGAAGGCGATTATATCCAAAACTTGATGTAGAAGGGTGATCACATTCACTTGCGTTTTCAATCATTATAAAATCATACTTTCAGATCTAGGTAGGTGGTGTTTACTACTTTATTCTGCCGTCATTAAGATGAGCACGGTATGACAGGAAGAAAACTCGCAATCATGATACAATAGGGTCAGTTGAATAATGAATCTTTATGGAGACTTGAATAGTAAGTTGCAAGGGGAAGATGGGTGTAATTCCAACGCGGTCCCGCCACTGTGAGAGAATATGAGGTATACAATGAGTAATCTGTGTTGCCTACCGTTCTTTAGCCAGAAAACCTACCATAAAGAAACGCATCAATCCTACGGAAGATAGGCAGGTGTTACACGACAAAAAGCTCAGAAAAGGGAACTGTTTTTGTGTAGCGAATTATACATCTTCATAAGTAGAAGGTGTTTTTTTATTTTAAAAGGAGAATGATCTTGAAAAGGATAGCAATTAAAGACTCGAGAATTGTCCAGACCCGTCTCGTGCTTCCACCAGATACAAATCATTTAGACACGATATTTGGTGGCAAAATATTGGCGTATATTGATGAGGTCGCTGCTTTAGCTGCGATGAAACATTCAAATCATGTTGTCGTGACGGCATCTATTGATTCGGTTAGTTTTTTATCCTCAGCTAAAGTAGGGGATGCATTAACAATTGAAGCGTTCGTCACACATACAGGGACAAGTTCGATGGAAGTATATGCGAAAGTGACAGCGCATGATCTATTGGAAGATATCGAAAAGTTAACAACCGAGTCTTTTATAACCATGGTTGCAGTGAATAGCAAGGGTGAGCCGACTCCGGTTCCGAAAGTATATCCTGAAACGGAAGAGGAAATAAGGCTGCATCATACCGCTCCAGCTCGAAAGGAAAATAGGGAGAGACATGCGAGCATACTCGATTTCATGTAAATGAGGGATAAGGTTAAACAATTGTTTATTTATGGTTTGTTCAACTATACTAAATAGGTGAATGAATTTCATAATTACCAAAACCAACAACGCCGACACAATATGTAGTTAAGAACGGTTCAGCGCAACTATGTGTTGTATCGGTGTTGCACTAAACCGGTATTATGAAATTCATTAAGTATAATATAAATTGACTTTTAGGAGGAAATAATATGGCACCATTACAAGAGCTCGTTACGAGTGATGATTTAGAAAAAGTATGGGAAGAATCTACACAACACCCGGCTTTTATTTTTAAGCTGAGCACGACTTGTCCGGTAAGTGCAGACGCGTTTGACCAATACAATACATTTATTGAAGGAAAAGAAAATGAGATTGCCGCATATTTTGTTAAGGTAAGAGAAACAAGAGAGGTTTCCAATCAAATTGCAGAAGAAACAGGGGTTCAACATCAATCACCACAGATATTATTTGTTAAAGATCGAGAAGTCCTTTGGAATACATCGCATTCAAAAATTACAGTTGAAAATCTTGAGGATGCTTTAAAGACCTATCAATAAAGGGACTGGCTCCTTATAGAAAAAGACTACCCCGTTAGCCAATTCTTGGTTAGCGGGGTGTCTTTTTGTGAACCCATGCGTATGGAGAAACGCATTAACATACTCTCTACACGCATGAGCAGCCTAAATGGAACTTTCTAAATAGGTTAAGGATACTTTTAAGTTAGCATTTCTTTCACGGATTTGATCAAGGAAATCCTTATCTCGCACATCGCTTTTACGACGAATAGCGTAGGTGTATAAAATCATCGTTCCTAAATTTGTTGTTTCGACTTGCCGTAAAACATGGCTTTCTGTAAATTCATGAAAGACATCATCAAGCATGTTTTCATGATTTAGATTCTCTGGAACGGTTACTTTTAGGATTTGTGTATCTTGTCCTTTACCATATTCTAATTTGAATAAGAGATAGAATATGAGACTAGCAAATAAGGTTAAGAGAATAGCGAGGTCGAAATGATACAATCCAGAAGCCATCCCTACACATAAACCAAAAAAGATATACGCAATATCTTTTGCATTTGTTACGGCACTTCGAAAACGAATTAAAGAGAACACGGCAAATAAACCAAAGGCGACACCTGCATCCCCACTAATCATATTCATAACGACGGATACGATCACACTCATCATGATAATCGTATGCACAAAAGCTTGTGAATAGCGTTCCCCTGTAAAGGTAATTTGATATACCTTTGTAATGATTAAGCTAAGAATGGTAGCAATTAACATCGCGAGCAAACTCATCCAGATGGATGCATCCGCCCCACCACTTATTGAAAAGACATCATTTAAAAAATCCATTTATACTCCTCCTCCAATTGTGACAACTTCTCGTTCAGTCGGATTAACGACTTGATTATCTTGTAGAAATTCTGTACTCGTACAAAATTTGGAAGCGCCTCTTTGTTCACAGTTTAGTTCTTGTAAAATACGTGTAAGCCATAAGGGTACTGAATCATTAACTTTCACTTCTAAAATGACGATATTTGGATCGATAAAGTTTTTCCCATAGGGCCCATTTTCAAGTGCTAAATCATAATTTCTACAACGTAAGTTTAAGTCAAAAGTAAGTCGTAATTCATCATCATAGAGACCGTGAAAAGCCTTGCGGTCATAACTTACAATCATTTCTGGTTGAAGTTGATAATGGTTTCTAAAATATTCAATTTCTTTTAAAACTTGCTTGTTTGACGTTGTAATATCTTCCAAGGACTGATCGGCGGAAAGGTCTAAGTATCGATAAGCCTCTGATAAAGGCAATACCATTCTTCGTTTATTCACAACCTTTTTATGCTTTTGTTTCACCTCGAAAAAAGAGGTGCCGTTCAGCTCGGTATCGTTATATACACGTAAGCGGAGTTTTTGGCGAAATCTTAATTTGTTTTTTGTTTCATAGTAAATGGTATGATCTGGACTTTCAAAGTACAAACTAGAAACCGTATACTCGCCATCTTCTCCATATTTATCCACCCGCGTATAGGGGGCTAACTGTTCGATCAACTCATAATATTGATCTAGCGTAATTACGTACTTCTGCTCTCTCCTATTAAAGATTTCGATAGGCATTTTTTCAACTCCTTTGTTTCACTATATGTTATATTACGTAACTGATCTGAGAGAATGGTGTGAGAAAGATTAGGATTTCATGAGAGTTATAGAATGGGATGTTTGCTAGGTAAACATAGTGGCATGAACAGCTATAAAGGGAGTAAATAGGCGGATTGGTGTTGATCTGTCATGAATCAAAAAAGGTATATGATCTATTCAAATAACGAATAGGCTGCATGATGACAGGATTAAACCCGACATATGCAACCTATTATGATCGTGATACTATAGTAAACAAGGGATAGTTTTCGTTCATCAAATGAGCTAGTAAAAGTCAGTTGTTAATAACTTATAGTTTGGTGACGGTGGCTTTTATGTTTGGTGACTTGGTGATTGCAGAGATAACAGATACTCCATCTGCTCCAGCATTGATGACAGAAGCTGCGTTATGTGTTGTAATTCCACCAATCGCTACAAGCGGTGTATGTGGATGTCGTGCTTTAACAGTTTGAATCCACTCAAGTCCTACAGCTTGTTTAGCATC
>DATGSG010000067.1:0-7307 GCA_035302925.1 Virgibacillus sp.
GATATGTGTGAGCGTGTTGTTGTCATGTATGCTGGGCAAGTTGTCGAAGAGGGAACGGTGAGGGAAATTTTAAAACAACCAACACATCCTTATACAAAAGGACTAATCCGGTCTTTACCTAAACTTCATGAACACGAACAAAAACTTTATTCAATACCAGGAACCGTACCAAGGGCAAGGGTAGGTGTAACAGGGTGTCGATTTTCACCACGATGTGAATTTGCCTTTGATCGCTGTTTTAAAGAGAATCCCGGATTATATACAATGGAAGCCGATCATAGAAGTCGTTGCTTTTTATATGATGATGAGAAGGAGGTGAATCGAGGTGAAGAGTCCACTCTTAGAAGTTAAAGGATTAAAAAAATACTTCGATATAAAAGGAGGTGTACTTGGTCGGAAAGTCGGTGATGTAAAAGCGGTTGATAACTTATCATTTACAGTTGAGCAAGGGGAGATTCTTGGTATTGTCGGTGAGTCAGGTTGTGGTAAGTCAACAGCAGGTAAAGCCATTTTACGACTTATCGAGCCAACCTCCGGAGAAATAAAATTTGCGGGACAAGATATTATGCGATTAAGCGCGGAGGAAATGCGTCAATTAAGACGTGATATGCAAATCATTTTTCAAGACCCTTATGCATCACTCAATCCACGTCACACCGTCGAAAAGATCATAGGTGAACCACTATTAGTTCACGGAATGACGGCTAAAGCGGACCGTAATAGTCGTGTGCAAGAATTAGTAGAGGTTGTTGGTTTAAGTGCTTACCATATGTCTAGATACCCCCATCAATTTAGTGGTGGCCAAAGACAGCGAATCGGAATCGCACGGGCATTAGCCAATCATCCCAAGCTCATTATTTGCGATGAACCTGTATCGGCGCTCGATGTTTCTGTTCAGTCCCAAATTCTTAATTTAATGGAAGATTTACGAGATCAATTCAACCTGACTTATATTTTTATTGCCCACGATTTAAGTGTTGTGAAGCATATTAGTGACCGAGTAGGTGTGATGTATTTAGGGAGAATAGTTGAATTAACAAACAAGAATCAACTATATGATCAGCCGATGCATCCTTATACACAAGCATTATTATCGGCTGTCCCATCTCCAGATCCAGATGTTAAAAGAGAGCGAGTTATTTTAGAAGGGGATGTACCAAGTCCCGCAAATCCACCGAAAGGATGTGCCTTTCATACAAGATGTCCCTTTGCCTTTGATTTATGCAAAGAAGTGAGCCCAGCGTTAAATGAAGTGAAAGAAAGTCATTTTGTAGCTTGTCATTTATATACGGATGACAAAACATCACAAGCACCAGTCATTTAAAAAATAGGAGGATTGTAAATGATTCGAATAAACCGGTCTTATGTAGTTGTTTTTATGCTAGCACTTATTTTGGTGTTAGGAGCTTGTAGTGAAAAGGAGCAATCAAATGAGGATAGCGGTGCGAAAGAGCCCGCTGAAGAAAATTCGGATGAGGAGCAGGTTTTAATCTTTGCGCGCGGTGGTGATTCGGAAAGTCTTGATCCAGGAAGTACGTCAGATGGTGAATCATCCAGAGTTACAAGACAAGTGTTAGAGGGGTTATTGGAATTTGAGGAAGAGTCCTTCGAATTAAAACCGGGATTGGCTCATGATTGGGATGTTTCAGATGATGGATTAACATACACCTTTTATTTAGAAGAAGATGTGACATTTCATGATGGAACCGACTTTAATGCGGAGGCTGTAAAGCTAAACTTCGATCGTTTCGCAGATCCAGAGCATGAATATGCCTTTGCCGAAGATGATTATGTATATTTCATGTATGCCACGATGTTTGGTGGACATAAGGGTGATGATGGTCATGTTGTAGATGAAGTAAATGTCATTAATGATCATGAAGTTGAATTTGTGTTAAATAAGCCACTTGGATTTTTCCTGCAAAATATGGGGATGACCTATTTCGCGATCACTTCACCAGCTGCTCTGGAGGAATATGGTGCTGAGATTAATGAAAACCCGGTTGGTACAGGTCCTTTCCAATTTGTCAGTTGGACAAAGGATGATTCAATCGTTCTAGAAAAGTATGAAGATTATCGGAAAGAAGGACTACCTAAATTAGATCAAGTTATTTTCGAAGTGATTCCTGATAATGCGGCACGATTAATCGCTTTGCGCTCGGGAGACATTGATATGATGGATGGATTGAACCCTGATGATGCTGAAGGAGTCGAAGCTGATTCGGAATTAACCTTGTATGCACGTGCAGAAAATAATTTCGGTTATATCGGTTTCAACGTTCAACAGGAACCATTGGATAATCAAGCATTACGCCATGCGATTAGCTATGCCATTGATCGACAAGCGATCGTTGATGCATTGTATGCGGGGTATGGATCACCAGCAGTCAACCCCTTGCCTCCCAATTATTTAGGATATAACGATGAGGTCGAAGGGTATCAATATGATGTTGAGAAGGCGAAGGAGATGTTGGCGGAGGCTGGTTATGAAGATGGCTTGGAAATTGATCTCTGGACGATGCCTGTAGCAAGACCTTATATGCCTGATCCTGAAACGGTTTCAGAAATTATCCAAAGCAACTTAAGCGAGATCGGCATCGAAGTAAATGTCGTTCGTGAGGAATGGGCTCCCTATTTGGAAAAGACGATGAATGGCGAACATCAAATGTATATGCTCGGTTGGTCTGGCACAAATGGAGATCCGGATTACTTTTTAAGTAGTTTACTTCATGGAAGCAATATCGGAAGTAGTAACCGGGAATTTTATGAAAATGAAGAGGTTGACCAATTACTAGACGATGCAAAAGTAGCAGTGGACCAAGATGAACGGGCTGATTTATATAAGGAGGCTCAGGTTTTGATTGCTGAAGACGCACCAATGGTTCCACTCGTACACTCTACTCCAGTCATGGCAACATCAAGTAATGTTAAAAACTATGTCCCTCATCCGTCAACAAGTGAGTCATTAGAAGAAGTGGAATTAGAGTAGCACGGGAAAAGCGGGGTAGAGTGTAGGCTCTACTCCCTTATTATTGTGGAAATGAGAAATGGATCATTCAACGACAATGAGGATAGAGGTGAAATAATGTTTTCATATATTTTACGTCGCCTACTTATGCTTGTTCCAGTATTAATTGGGATGACCTTCATTACTTTCTCCATCGTTCATCTAATACCAGGGAATCCTGCTCAGGTTATTTTAGGTGAGGCAGCTACGATGTCCGCCATTGAAAGTTTAGAAGAAAGTATGGGCTTAAATAAACCATATCTCGTTCAATATGGTATTTATATGACTGATTTACTTCAAGGTAATCTAGGTACATCGTTACGGACAAAAACAGCTATTGTAAGTGAGATATGGCCGTATATAGCAGCCACATTTGAATTAACCTTTTTTGCGATGATTTTTGCGGTTGTGATTGGAGTAAATGCGGGAATTATCAGTGCCTGGAAACAAAATACATGGTTTGATTTTTTAGCCATGATCATTGCCTTAATTGGTGTCTCCATACCCGTGTTTTGGTTAGCGCTTATGGAACAGTGGGTCTTTGCTCAAGAGTTGGGATGGCTACCTGCTCATGGAAGGCAAGATAGTCGGAATCCAATGGACTCCATGACTTACTTTTATATCATCGATACATTGATACATTTGGATCTAAAAGGCATGTTAACGGCATTGAAGCATTTGGTGCTTCCGAGTATTGCTTTAGGTACGATTCCAATGGCGATTATTGCCCGGATGACTCGTTCCAGCATGTTAGAAGTGATGGAATCTGATTATATTCGCACGGTTAGGGCAAAAGGATCGGGACAGTTTTTAATTATTTATAAACATGCTTTAAAAAATGCCTTGATTCCTGTGTTAACTGTAATCGGCTTGCAAATGGGTGTTTTACTAGGAGGAGCGATTTTAACAGAGACGATTTTTAGTTGGCCTGGCATCGGACGTTATATATTTGAAGCAATCAACTATCGGGATTATCCGGTAATTCAATCGGGGATATTAGTCGTTGCTTTCATTTTCGTGATGATTAATTTAATGGTTGATATTCTTTATACGTATATTGATCCGAGAATAAAATATTAGGAAGGGGGATTGTCATATGGGTAAAGGAAATAAAATTCATCATTCTCCAAAAATGTCAGCAAACCTGACGATGCGTGATCAAGTCGAGGAAATCGAAGCTCTATCCCCCCTGAAAGATACGCTTAACCAACTGCGAAAAAATCAGTTTGCCGTTGCTGGAGCAGGCATCATTTTGTTTTTTATTTTAATCGGATTATTTGCGCCACTCTTTACATCTGTAGGGTATGCAGATCAAGAACTAGTCAATCGATTGCAACCTCCTTCCACTGAAAATTGGTTGGGAACGGATGATGTGGGACGAGATATATTTACTCGAATTGCTTATGGGGCCAGACTTTCATTACAAGTTGGATTTTTTGCAGTTACAGGAGCTTTATTTTTCGGAACGATCCTGGGGATTATCGCGGGATATTATGGACGTTGGATTGATATGCTCATTTCGCGCATTTTTGATATTTTACTGGCATTTCCAAGTATTTTATTAGCGATTGCTATAGTTGCAATTCTCGGAGCATCTTTGCAAAATGCGTTAATCGCGATTGCCATTATTAATATTCCGATTTTTGGGCGACTCGTGCGTTCCAAAGTGATTAGTTTACGTGAGGAAGAGTATATGATGGCAGCAAAAGCACAAGGTATGAAAAACAGCCGGATTATCATTCACCATATCTTCCCAAATAGTTTAGCACCGATTATTGTCCAAGCAACATTAGGTTTTGGTACAGCGATTTTGGAAGCAGCCGCTTTAGGTTTCTTAGGTTTAGGTGCTCAACCTCCATTACCAGAATGGGGAAAGATGCTTGCGGATGCTCGGGATTTTATTCAATTGGCTCCCTGGACATTAATTGTACCAGGTGTCTCGATTATGTTAGTTGTCCTCGGATTTAATTTAATTGGTGATGGTTTACGTGATGCACTTGATCCGAAAATGAAAAATTAATCATAAAAATAAGGGGACCTGAGTAGAGGAATATAAACTCAGGTCTTAGTCCTGCCTACGATAAATTAGTTTAAAAACAGACTTGACTTTATATTCTGAATACGATAAAGTCTTTGGTAATACCAGATGAACTTACTGGTAATACCAAAAGGAGGGGAATCATGAAACGTTCCTCAAACCAAATTGAAGACAAAATGATTCACGCCATCATCGAAGGAAGATATCCGGTTGGAAGCTTGCTAGATTCTGAACGGGAGTTAGCGAACTCTTTTGGTGTTGGTCGTCCGACAATTAGAGAAGTACTACAAGGCCTAGCCACCTCAGGATGGATAACGATCCGTAAAGGCCAACCCGCCATGGTGAATGATTATTTACAGGACGGGAATATCGGAGCAATTATCAATATTGTTCAGTACTTTGATTCTATACCAGATGAGTTCGTCCTTTACTTTTTGGAGTTTAGGTGTGCGATTTCCCCAATGTATGTGAAAAAAGCCGTTCAATTAAATCATCCAAAAGTAGTCGGCTTATTATTGCAAGCTGAGACACTCGCTGATACGGCTGAAGCCTATGCTATCTATGATTGGGAGTTACAGAAAGAATTAGCAAAGTTATCAGGAAATCCACTCTTTTTATTAACATTAAATAGTTTCAATGATGCTTATGTTAGAATGGCAACACTTTATTTCTCATTATCTTTTTACCGAAGATCTTCAGATCAATATTATGAAAATCTTATGGAATCGGCACTCCAGGGAAATCACGCTGAAGCGGAAGAGGTGACACGGGGAATGATGGGAAAAAGCTATTCGTTATGGAAAGAACATATGTCGTCTCCTGATCAAGAGGAAAAAGCGGGTCAATAATTAGAATATAAAAAAAGGAGGGATAATAATGAAAGCGAAGTATCTAAAAGAGTTTTTTAGTATTCCAGATATCATTGTCATGATTGTATTATTTCTTGGAGTCATGGGCTATACGTTTCCATATTTATTAAATTGGGGAACATGGCTTGCATTAGCCATCGGGATGGGGACATATGCACTTAGCGAATATATCATTCATCGTTTTGTGTTTCATATTGATACCCCGGAAAACCCCTTTTTACTGAAAATGATTAAGCGCTTACATTATGACCATCATGTAGATCCAACTGATTTGAGTTTATTATTTTTACCAATCTGGTTTAGTTTACCAAACTTTGCGATCCTGTCTGGAGTTTTCTATCTCATAACAGGATCATTCCAACTGATGATTGCCTTTGTAACAGGTGTGATCCTTTATTTTCTATATTATGAATGGAAACATTATATTGCACATAAACCGATTCAGCCATTAACACCAATGGGTAAAAAAATTAAAAAAGCACATCTATGGCATCATTTTAAAAACGAAAATTATTGGTTTGGTGTTACACATACAACAATCGATAAAACAATGGGGACTTTTAAAGATCAGAAAGATGTTGAAAAAAGTGAAACAGCAAGAAACTTAGAAAAGAGAGCATAGTGATCACTGATTTTGTCCACTTGGAATGAGATTGGCCCCATCTGAGAGGGCAAAAAATGATCCGGATAAAATGTCGGGCAGCACGTTAGCAACCTAATGAATGCAGAACAAGGTAAAGGATTTCCAACACATATTTACATGAGGAGGTTGATTATGGTAGCGAATGAAACGTATGATATAACCATCATCGGCGCAGGACCCACAGGCTTATTCACAGCCTTTTATGCAGGAATGCGTCAAGCAAGTGTGAAAATAATTGAAAGCTTGCCACATACCGGTGGACAGTTGACAGCCCTATATCCAGAAAAATATATCTATGATGTTGCCGGGTTTCCAAAAATCCATGCTCAAGAATTATTGGATACATATAATAAACGATAAGCAATATAGCCTAAAAGTATAATTTATACTTTTAGGCTATATTTTTTAAGAATGATAAATAAGGAAGCATTTGTTTTTCATTCCCATGAATAAAAGGTTAATAATCTGTAAAAAATAAAGATTGTGCTATACTATGGACTTCGGCAAAATAAGTAGCCTTAAATTATTACTATTTGAAATGAATTGGAGCGAAATGGAATGGATCAAAGTAAGACAGCATTACTTTTAGTCGACTTGCAAAAAGAAGAGGGAACATCTGAGATTGCAGGGATGAGTAATATTCTTGATAAGGCCTCTAGTCTATCCAAGATGTGCCGAAAAAAAGGAATTCCGGTCATCTATACAAGGCACATTAATCGGGGCGACGGGATTGCACTGGCAAATAAAGAA
>DATGSG010000068.1:0-5472 GCA_035302925.1 Virgibacillus sp.
ACGTGTGGGCATTCACTTGACGGTGAGGCAGCGAATACACAAGGTGGATCTGTTTTTGCTATTTTAGGTTGGGTTTTCTCTGGTATTTCCATTTTATTTTTTCCCATCTTATTTGCGGGTGGGGGCGTTATTTTTGGGTATTTGCATAGGAAAGTGAATGAAACACATGGAACGATTATTGTCATCGGAGCCATTGCCTGTGGTTTATTTGGAATGGTTTTAGGTGCAGCTCTAGCAGGCTATCAATTACAAAGTCTGAACACATGGTAGAGTTGTCGAGGACCGATTATAATTGAACGCTATCCAGATAGATATGGACGCTATAGGGATAGGGTTCTTTTTTTGTGTGATGGTTATTTATAAACAGATTTAATTACAATACGAAGTGCTCCATTCTATGGTATTATAAGGTTATCGATGGAGAGGGGTGTTTCTTTGAAAAAGATTCAATTAGGTACAAGTCCTTTAGAAGTAGCGAATATCGCTTTAGGATGTATGCGTATAAATACGCTATCCAAAAAAGAAGCGGGTCATGTGATTCAAAATTCCCTGGATCTAGGGATTAATTTCTTCGATCATGCTGATATGTATGCGGACGGGGAAGCAGAGAAAACATTTGCGGATGCGATAGGCATGTCGCCTGCGATTCGTGAACAGATGATTTTACAGTCTAAAGTAGGGATTCGAAAAGGTACTTTTGATTTCTCAAAAGAACATATATTGGAATCGGTTGAAGGTAGTTTGCAGCGCTTAAAAACGGATTATCTTGATGTATTACTACTTCATCGCCCAGATGCTTTGGTAGAACCGGAAGAAGTGGCTGAGGCTTTTACTATCTTAAAAGAAAGTGGTAAAGTCCGTCATTTTGGAGTGAGTAATCATAATCCAATGCAAATTGAATTGCTGAAAAAATACGTAGAACAGGATTTGATTGCGAATCAATTACAGTTTAGTATCATGCATACGGGCATGATAGATACGGGTCTTAATGTGAATATGCAACGTGATTTATCGACGGATCGGGACGGTAGTATCTTGGATTATAGTCGTTTACATGATATGACCATCCAAGCTTGGTCACCATTCCACTTTGGCTTTTTTAAGGGGATCTTTGTTGATCATGAGCAATTCCCTGAATTGAACAAAAAGTTACAAGAATTTGCCGATAAATATGCGGTTACGAAATCAGCGATTGCCGTTGCTTGGATTTTGCGTCATCCAGCACAGATGCAGACATTAGTAGGAACGATGAATCAAGAACGTTTACAAGGGATTGCAAAAGCCTCCCATATCGAATTAACAAGAGTAGAGTGGTATGAGATCTATCAAGCAGCAGGGAATGAACTCCCTTAATAAAGTATTGATTCATACATACTGTTTGTTCCAAGGTGCATGCTATTGGAACAAACAGTTTTTTCACGAAAGAGGATAGGGGACAAGAACATTTATTGCTCGTTCTTTTTAAAATCTGGATATAAAGCTAGGAGGATTATCATGTCACAAGAAGAATATAAAAATCAATTAGCGAAGCTAGATCCGGCAAAGGAAATCAAAAATAAACAAAAACACTTTACCGTGCAAAATTTCACAGAAAAGCTTTTAAATTATGCGAAAAAGATGGGGATTAAATTAACCTATTATAGCTTGCTTCTATTCTACTCCTTTCAAAGTCCTCACACACCGAAAAAAGATAAGTTGACGATTGCTGGTGCGCTTGGCTACTTAATTTTACCAGTGGATATAATTCCTGACTTTATCCCAGTGATTGGTTTTACAGACGATCTGATAATCATTGTTTATGCTGTCTATCGGGTCATCAACCATATCGATCAGGATGTGAAGAAACAAGCAGATGAGCGGATGAAGAAGCTATTTGGTGAAGAATATGATGATCAGGCTATTGATGATAATTTGAAGAGCATGTAGTGAGTTTTTTATTTCAGATGCTCATGCTTTACTTCATAATAATAAATTTGGGGAATTCCCCGAAGTATCCAATAGTCTTGTGCTAGCGAAAGACCGATAAATAAGATCATCTGCCAATCAAGCTGTCTCATTGTTATTCCCCCTTATTCTAATGTATTTATGGATCAGCTTGTTTCAGAACGGTCAAATTCGATTTCAAGCTGCTTATTGTTAGGCGGAGGAACCCCGACTATTCAAGTAAGAGGTTAGCGCACAAAAAAAGAGACCCTCTGCCTGCGCAGAAAATCTCTTTAACTTTGAATCTAGGAAGAACCTAATCTATATTTCTCATAATAAGCTTCACGGTTTTCTTCCCAGTCTGTTAAGGTTGCTTGGAAGACAACATTTCCTTCATTATCATATACGGTTACCATTTCATCATCACTTGTAATCGCATAGGTCTTGTTCGGGTCCACGGCATCTCCTGCATCTCTTGCCTCTCCAACTTCTTCAGTGTTTGAACTGACCACACTACTGTCAAGCTGTTTTTCCTGGTCATCATTGGCTTCAGCTGCTTCGACAAAACTGCGGACTTCATATTTCTCTGAATCTGTTAGATCATTTAATTGTTTAAACTCCGTCATAAATGTTAATGCGAGAACAAGTAGTAAAAAAGGGAGTATACCTTGAATAAATCGTTTCACGTAACTTCCTCCTGCTATTGTTGTTTGTTTTTAGCGACTTGCCAAATACCGTTTCTTCGTGAGTCAGCACCACCATATATTTCATTTACTTCCTCATCAATAACGAGTGCTTGGATGCCACCATAAAAGTCAACATCGTTTTTTTTGTAGATTTCATATCCGCGAGATCTCAAGCCGGACTGAACATCTGTATCCAATTCTGTTTCGGTGAAAATATCATTATCTTCAATATAAAATCGTTTGTCTTTGATCGCATCTTCCAATGGTTGATCAAATAAAAGATGTCTGATCAATACTTCCGTCATGACCATCGGGATTCTTTTTCCTCCTGGTGAACCAATACCGATTGTTTTATCACCATTCGTCATGATTGTAGGGCTTGTGAAGCTGCGTGGTGTTTTCCCGGGTTCAATACTATTTAGAGATTGATCGCTTGTACTGAAATTCTCCATTTGGTTATTCATGAAAAACCCACCAACATTGTCTCCAGAGCCGAAAAAGTTTCCTAATGTATGTGTCGCTGATACCATTGTACCATCTTGATCGATGATGACAAAGTGTGTTGTATTGTCATGATCTTCCTCATCTGAGATTGAATCATTGACTTGATAGTCTTCAGATAGTTGATCCAATGAAATCGAGTCGGCCATCTCATTCGTATAATCGGTTGATGTTAACTCATCATTCGATTCTGTTTCTGTAAAATGGGGATCACCAACATGTTTAATTCGATCATCATAGGAACGTTTCGATATTTCGCCAATCAAATGCATATAATCTCTTTGATTATCTTTTGTCGATTCAATATTTAAGGCTTCTGCCATTTGCAAGGACTGGATTAAGGTAACACCTGCTAGTGGTGGGGGAGCCGCATACACATCATACCCAGCAAACTTACCGTGTGCAGCTTCCGTTTTGATCGCCTCATAACTCGTTAAATCTTCTGCGACCAATGTATCTTCATATGCTAAAATTTGATCGGCAATTGGTCCCGCATAAAAGGCATCTGATCCACCTTCTTGAATTAAGCGTAATGTATCTGCTAAATCAGGTTGCTGAATGGTGTCATTGACTTCGATGATCTGGCCGTCAGGAAAGAAGTCTGTTAGACCTTCCACATCCATCCGGTAGGATCCCTTACCAAGCCGATCGACTAGATGCTTGTCAGCTTGAAACCCTTCTTCAGCATAGTTGATCGCTGGCGCTAATAAATCTTCCATCTCCATGGAACCTAAATCTTCATTGAGGGTTTCCATGCCATGTACAAAACCGGGTATCGCAAATGTTTCGGGCTCGGCACCTGAATGTGGAGCAACTTCGCGGTATCCATATACCGTTGGTTGTTCACTATCTTTTGGATAGACTAACATTTCTCCACCACCGCCGACACCTGAACCATAGGGCTCGACAATACCAAGGACATAAGAAACAACAACGGCAGCATCTGCAGCATTCCCGCCTTTTTCGAGTACATCCATTCCCGCTTTCACGGCTAACGGATGTGAAGCACTCACACCATATCCTTGTGCGGTATCAATGGATTCCGACTCTTTGACACCGTAGTCTGTCACTTCCGGTCCATCATCTTCAAACATTCCCTGTTTGGCATAGACAAATACCAGTCCTGCGATGACAACAATTGACAAGATGGTCATCAGTTTTTTATTGCCCATGATCAGAATCCCTCTTTTCTAATACATCTGAATGATCTACTTCCAAGATTAATTTTCCATCATCTCTTTTGAAGTTTTCATCTGGTTGGTTATTTGTTAATTGTCTGCGTATTTTCATTTGATAATATTTGTTTTTGGTTACATAAGGTTGTGCACCCCGAATACGTAGTGGGGTAATTTCATATCTACCCGTACCATCACTCAATAAGTCATATTGGACAATCGCACTATCCTTTGTTCGTGACCAACCTTGGTCAAAGATAAAGTTACCAAGTCCATAAAAGATGACGCCATCTTTATATTTTTCCACTTCTGATAGCACATGTGAATGATGGCCAATGATGGCATCTGCGCCTACATCGATCATCGCTTTCGCTAATTCGGTTTGTCTTGGATGTGGTTGATTGTCATATTCAACACCCCAATGAATGTTTACAAAGACAAGATCTGCCTGTTCATGAGCTTCCTCGATCATTGGGAAAATGTTCTCTGGTGTAGCACGTGCCACACCGGGGCGGTGACCGAGCGCTGAAAAGCCTTCTACGAGCGCATCTGTATAGCCGAGTGTTGCGATCGTTAGCCCATTGATTTCTTGATAATCAACGGCCGTAGCTTCCTCCAGATTATTCCCCGCTCCAACATGATTTAAACCGACATCATCCAGTTCATCCACCGTGTCTTGTAGCCCCTTATCTCCAAAATCCATCATATGGTTATTTGCTAAAGTGACCATGGTAAAATCCAGTTCCTTTAAGGCATGAATCGCATCAGCGCCTGTATGCAAATGGATTTGTTTATCTATTTTTTCATAGTTCTCTTCATCATCTTTAAGGATCGGGTTTTCAAAGTTACCTGATGAATAATCCGCGTTATCAAAGTAAGGCTTCATCATATCGAATAAATACGCCGTACCATGTCTTTTTGTTACCTTTTCCACATTTCTCCCAAACATCATGTCACCTACAAAAGTAGCGGTAAACTCTGAATCAGCCTGTTTTTCAACTTCGGCTACATCTGGGGAAAAGAATAATTGAAATCCGATAATGAACAGCACAATGACGATGAGACCAATCACTACATGCTTTCCAGCAGATTTCTTTTGACGCTTTCCCATCTGTAATAGCTTTTCTTGATACGTTAGTTTTCTAGACATATGAACCCTTCCTATATGAAGTAATAGACGCTTAAAA
>DATGSG010000069.1:0-8099 GCA_035302925.1 Virgibacillus sp.
ATTGGTTGAAGTTCGCTTTCATAACATTTTAATATGTGATAATATCATAGAATGGCTATATTCATTTATCTTAATGAATTTCATAATACCGGTTTAGTGCCACACTGATACAACATATAGTTTCGTTGAATCATTCTTAACTACATGTCCTATCGATGTTGCTGATTTTGGTAATTATGAAATTTATTCATCTGACACAAAAATCATTATATTTTACCATATAAGATAAGTAGGTTTTGCGCTACGATTGGAAATATGATATACCCAATGCAATTAAACCATAATAATTTACTAAGGAAGGTGTTTATGTTGTCAAGGAAAGATTCAAAAAAGGCGTTTAAACCTTATGTATCTGCTGCGGACAATCGTTCTGAGTTTACAATAACGGCAATGATTGTAGGGGCGATTTTGGCAATTGTTTTTGGAGCAGCAAACGCTTATCTAGGCTTAATTGTAGGGATGACGGTTTCTGCTTCTATTCCTGCGGCTGTTATATCAATGGCTGTATTACGGGTTATTATGAAGCGTACATCCATCTTGGAGAACAATATTGTACAGACGATAACATCTACGGGTGAGTCATTAGCAGCAGGTGTTATTTTTACATTACCTGCCTTATTCATCTGGCAAATGAAACCAAGTTTATTGACGATTACGCTTATTGCTTTAGCAGGTGGGGTTTTAGGAACGGTATTAATGATTCCCTTGCGTCGGGCGTTAATTGTTGAAGAGCATGATACACTACCATATCCAGAGGGTACGGCTTGTGCAGAAGTTTTAATCGCAGGTGAAGAAGGTGGTCAAGGTGCGAAATTAGTCTTTGGTGGTTTAGCCGTAGGTGCGGGTTTTAAACTTCTAACGGATGCGGTTAAAGCATTTCCATCTTCAATTGAATGGGAAATATATAAATTCAAAAATGCTGCCATCGGTATGGACACACTACCTGCGCTACTTGGGGTCGGATTTATTATAGGACCGCAAATTGCTGGAATCATGTTTGCAGGGGCTGTTCTTGGGTGGCTTGGAATTATTCCGCTTATTAGTTATATTGGTGAATTCGCTAATGCAGCGATCTATCCTGGAACCGTACCGATCAGCGAAATGAACTTTCATGATATTTGGGGTAATTATTTGCGCTATATTGGGGCGGGTGCAGTTGCATTTGGTGGGATTATGGGACTCATTAAAACATTGCCTACGATCTACTCCTCATTTGTTGGAGCCATTAAAGGGTTGACAAATGGTGGAAAGGCCGAGAAGTTAAGAACGGATGAAGATATTCCGATGTGGTTAATCGCGACACTTACGATTGTGTTTCTAGGAATACTAACATTCTTTCCCCATATTGAAGTCGGTTTTGTCGGAGCATTACTATTACTTATTTTTGGATTCTTCTTTGTAACCGTGTCATCACGGATTGTTGGGATTGTTGGAAGTTCCTCGAATCCTGTTTCAGGAATGACAATCGCCGCATTAATTCTTATTTCAATTGTACTAGTTGGAATGGGGCAAACAGGAAAATCGGGTATGGTAACAGCCATTATTATTGGAGCAGTTGTGTGTATCGCTGCAGCAATAGCTGGCGATACTTCGCAAGATTTAAAAACAGGCTATATCTTAGGCTCAACACCTAAATGGCAACAGATTGCACAGCTTTATGGTGTACTCGTAACAAGTGTTGTTATTGGATTTATCTTAATTTTACTTGATAATGCCTATGGTTTTGGTACACAAGAATTACCAGCACCTCAAGCAGTATTAATGTCTATGGTTGTTGAGGGAATTATGCAAGGGGACTTACCATGGAACTTAATTTTCATTGGGATGGCCGCAGCAGGTATGGTTGAGTTATTTGGAATTGGTTCACTGCCTTTTGCAGTTGGATTATATCTTCCGATCCATTTAACAGCACCAATCATGGTTGGTGGAATTATTAAAGGAATTATTACGAAGTTGACGAAAAATAAAGAAGAACTACAAGCTAAAAATGAGCGTGGAATTCTCCTATCTTCAGGATATATTGCGGGAGAAGCTTTAACAGGAGTCGCTATTGCACTCTTGATAACGGCAGGAGTAACACTTCCTACAGACACGATCTTTGGACCGATTGTATCGATTCTTGCAATCGCGGCGGTCGCTGTCTTATTATTCGTAACGGCGAATAAAAAAATACAAAATAATTAGACATAAATAAAAGCCATCTCTTCTATTGTAGAGGTGGCTTTTATTTCATGTCTTATCTGTTTGTTAATATTACAGTTTATACCCAGTCCGGCTTTTGAATCGCTTCAGGATGACATGACTTTCCACTCTTGTAATCCCTTGGACAGAATATAGCTCATCATTAATAAATGATTCTAGCATTTTAAAGTCTTCTACAAGTACATGCATATGCAATGTGCTAGGTCCGGTCATTTGATAGATGCTTGCAACAGTGGGATTATCGGCTAAGTTTTGGGCGACTTCTTGAAGTTGTTTAGGTTCAACATCCACCTCAAAAAAAGCGGAAACCTTTTTGCCAAACTTTTCAGAGTTAATCGCGACGGTGAAATTTTCAATAACTCCCTTATCCATCAGATTTTGAATCCGGTCTTTAACTGCGACTCGCGACAAACCTACCTTTTTGGCTAATTCTACATATGAGGCTCTTCCATCTTTAATTAGTTCATCTAGTAGTAATTGGTCAATTTCATTAAAGGGCATGATGATTTCTCCTCTATCTTATTTAGAACACTATAAACATTATCGTAACAGATCAAGTAGCGATGAACAAAGTGTTCTTATCAATCGCTTTTAAAGTGTTCATTCAATCTACATGGCAAACATAACATAATGTAACGAAAAGTGCCTATAGATGATGTTAATGAAAGATAAGGAGAGGTAAACACGTTATAATAGTGTGAGTTTAGATTGACATCCGATCTTTTGTTTTGTATGCTATGAATTAAAATCACATCATATTATCTATTTTGCTCCATCGATATTTTAAATATGCTTTAATAAACCATCATTAAAGATGGCAAAAGGAAAATGAACCGGCATGTGGGTCGACCTATATGACGTTTTTATTTAATCATGAAAAGAGGGGGATCAGATGAAACAAAAAGATTTATTTATCGCCTTTTTTCGTGCGGGCATGCTCGGATATGGTGGGGGACTCTCAGCAATACCTCTGATGCATCGGGAGGTTGTCACCATTTATAAGTGGATGGATGATGAGGAGTTTTCGGATATATTAGCCTTGGCAAACACACTCCCAGGGCCAATTAATACAAAATTATCGGGTTATATTGGTTACCGGGTAGGTGGGATTGGTGGTTTAGTCATATCTATTATTGCCACGGTAGTTCCTACAGCGATATTAATGATTCTACTTCTTACCGTGTTAAATGCTTATAAAGATAAGCCGTGGGTACAAGGAATGTCTAAAGGTGTGTTACCTGTCGCGGGTGTAATGATTGGTGTGTTGGCATGGGAGTTTATAAAGTTATCTAAAAAAACGATGGGCTGGATAGCAACCATTGTCTTAACGATGATTAGTATCATTGTGATGGAATTACTTGGTATTCATCCCGCTATTCTTATCGCAGCACTCATTGCGACCGCATTGTTATCTGGCGGAAAAGATAGGCAGGTGGATGGACAATGATGATTTATTGGCAAATATTCATGGCGAACTTTATTTCTAATATACTTGGTTATGGTGGGGGACCAGCAACAATTCCATTATTAGAACATGAAGTTGTTTATCGGTATGGTTGGTTTACGGTCAATGAATTTAGTGAAATGGTCGCGCTTGGAAACGGATTGCCAGGGCCGATATCAACGAAATTAGCCGCGTATATTGGATTTGAACAAGGGGGAGTCATTGGGGCTGTCGTTGGTTTATTTGCATCTTTTGCCCCGTCATTAATCATGATGATTGCTCTCTTGGGTTTATTAATGAAGTTTAAAGACTCGCCACAAGTTAAGAAGTTGACCCAATATGTTCGTCCTACAATTGCCGTCCTATTAGGTGTGATGACGTACAGCTTCTTTTTCAGTTCTTATGAAGATGCAGGTGCAATACATACAATCATTATTGCGCTTGCAAGTTATTTGATGTTGGAGAAGTGGAAGCTAAGTCCTGTTTATGTTGTGTTGGGGGCTTTAGTATACGGAGCAACCTTTATTGGGTAGTCGTACAAAAGAACGGTTATTGCAATCATAGAAAAATAACAGTCGACATCCTTTTAAAAGGAGTGACTGTTATTTTTTATGATTCATGAATGAATTTCATAATTGCTATAATCAGCAACATCGATACAGCATGTAGTTAAGAATGGTTCAACGAAACTATATGTTGTAACGGTGTTGTGCTAAACCGGTATTATGAAATTCATTATACATGAATTTCATTTACTTATTTATGTCGAGCAGTATTTCGGATACTTTTTCAGCAACAAAACCACTTGCACCAAGACTTTCTGTCTTTTCGATCATCATAGCAATAATAATATCCTTTTCGTTTGTTGGGTAGCCAATGAACCATCCATTCTCATGGCCTTTTTGATCACTTGAATGCTTCAGTTCAGCTGTACCCGTTTTTCCGGATATTGCTAATTCATCATGATTAGCTACTTTTGCGGTTCCAGTGGCAACGACATCTCTAAGAATATCTTGCATTAATTGCGCTTGATCCTTTGTCATCACATTTTCATGCCATATCTCTTCCGTTTTATCTGACATAAGCAATGTTGGTTTGATCATATTTCCATCATTTAAGAACGCTGTATATGTGGTTGCTAAATGAAGTGCACTCATCTCAATTTCAGCTTGACCATAGCTTGTGTTGGCAAGTTGTACTTCACCCTCAAGTGTTCCACTTGAAGATATGGTTGAATTTGTGATTGGATATGTAAAAGGAATATCTTCACCAAATCCAAAGTTTTTGAGACCCTCAAGGTAAGCGTCACTTCCCATTCGTATGGCTTGCATAGCGAAGTAAATATTATCGGAACGCTTCATGGCATCTAATAAATCGACAGGATAATCCGTTTGGGAAACACGTCGTACTTTATAATCGCCCCAACCATTTCCATTGCTCCATGTTGGTCCATTGATTTGCAGACCTTCATCAGGTTTTAAGTTCCCATTTTCAAGTCCAATGGCAGCTGTAACTGGCTTTATAACAGACCCTGGTGCAAAGGTAGCCGAGAACCGGTTCAGTAATGGTGCTTTTGGATCATCTTGTAGTTGAGTCCACTTGCTTTGTGTCATGCCATATAATAATTCATTTGGATCAAATGAAGGACTGCTTACGAGTGCTAAGGCCTCACCTGTTTTTGGATCAATAGCGGAAGCTGTTCCAGCCTCTCCCTCATAAGCATTAAATACTTTATCCTGTATATTAGCATCGATCGTTAGCGTAACAGTTTCACCGTCTTTAACAGGCTTTTCCGCGAGTAAAGCTTCAGATTCATCATCATATACAATGACTATTTCTGCACCGCTATCTCCTTTTAATTGATCTTCTAAGAGTTGCTCCAAACCACGTTTCCCAATAAATTCACTTGGATGGTAGGAGCCCGATTTATCTGCATCTAATTCTTCAGAGGTTATTTTACCAACATAACCAATTAGGTGTGCAGCAGCTTCCCCAGAAGGATAAATTCGTCCGGATGCTTCTTGTTTTGTGATTGAATCGAACTGCTCCACCTCAGATAAAAGGCTCTTTTCAGATTTAGGAACCTTTTTAATAGGGACAAATAATTCAGGCTCGACCCATTCAGCATCCAGTTCTTCATCAATAGATTCAACGGATATATTTAATAAATTTGCGATACTCTGTTTTTCTTGATCCGCATCATCGCCGAGATTAGCTGGAACGATTCCAATTTCATAGACAATATCATTCATCGCTAAGGGCATTTTATTACGGTCAAGGATTTCCCCGCGGACAGGTAAATCTGTTCGAATACTTATTTTTCCACCATCTTTAATTTCGGGGAAAATATAACCCGGATCCCAATCTACATCCCAACTTGATTGATCTTTATCTTCATTTAAAACAAGTGTTGCATCATAAGTAAATTCTATCGGTCCCGCCATACTTTCCATGTTTACTTTTAAGGGAATTGTCGTACTCCCTTTGTCAAAAGCCTTCTTTACTTCCTCTTTATTTAGTTCCCCATACGTAATGTTTAAGTCAGAAATGCCTAAGTCGTCATATATTTTTTGGTAGCGATCAACAAATTCCTCTGTTGGATATGTTTCAGTTGATTCTGCTGAGAGCATAGCATACATTTTATCAAATTCTTCTGCATTCCAGTGATTAACATACGTATCGAATATCTCGTTTGGGGAGATTCGATCCTGGGAACATCCTGTAATAATCATAAAAAACATTAATATAAATACGATCGTGATAAACTTTTTCATATGAACCCCCTTATTCCCCATGAAAAACATCTACATTATCTTTTATTTGAACAATTAAAATAAAACAAACCCATTGCAATAAAGTAAAATGGGCGGTTATCTTTATTCATGGCCGTTCAACTTCCACATATTTATTGTTTTCTGACGTCACCTTGATCTCACCATATCAGTGGCAACCCAATAATAAACACCGTTGATGACTTGTCCATTCGCCTCCTATTTTCAAATGTTTGAACAGACAAATTTACAACTCCCCATACGCATGATTCTTCTTATTCATTCTGTGTTGGTAAACTAATCATGATGATTGAATTTGTGCGTGGATTGATAAAAGGATGTGTATCGGAATGACCTTTGTCCCCATCATGTAGATCTACGCCAAGAAAAAGAAGATGAATTAAATCATCCTTTGCATGTCGTGCATGCATGACCATGCGTAAAACTAATTTTCCCGTTAAAAAACGAAGCCATAAGAAGTATAAAACATTGATTTCAATCAGCAAAAAAATTTATAATTTCCTAAACCAGCTATGTCGCTATGACGTGTAGTATGGGATAAATCCGTATTATGAAATTGACTAAAGTTAATGAATTTCATAATACCGGTTTAGTGCAACACCGATACAACATATAGTTTCGTTGAACCATTCTTAACTACATGCTGTATCGATGTTGCTGATTATGGCAATTATGAAATTCATTCAAGTATGTACTTTAAAAGATACCCATTGCGTTTTTAAATCATGTTTTTATGAATATCAAAAAAGGTATATTTGTGAGTGAATAATCCACCTCAATCGTATGTTAAAAGTTTTTTAAACATGGCATTTATAACCCTTATATGAAGTTGATCCTATTACTAGTATATAGGAATTTTCACTCAATTAAAACCGTTATCTTACATTTAAGGCACCTAAAACAAATGATGTTGATTAAAGGTCATATTTGATTGATAAGGCTGATGATTATAGTGGCTTAAAGGTATGGATAGAATAATCCAACTATAATGTGATATAATTTCATACGAACCGTGATAGGAATAATGGTACAGTATAATCGAATGATGAGAATACACCTTAATGAATTTCATAATACCGATTTAGTGCCACATCGATACAACATATAGTTTCGTTAAACCGTTCTTAACTACATATTGTATCGATGTTGCTGGTTTTGGCAATTATGAAATTCATTCACCTGTATAAACTATGACTTTATTAATGAATAAATGAGTTTGAAATATTATGGACTAGGGAGTTTGATTAAAAGTGGATGAACCGACAGCTATACGTATAAATAACGTAACCATTTATACCGAGGAGGATGTGCTACATAATCACAGCCTACTCATTGAGAATGGGAAGATAGCAGAGATTACGCCAGAACACGAAGCCGATAATCGTGTAAAAGCGGAAGTTAGACAACTTGATGGGGAAGGACTAAATTTAATACCAGGGTTTATTGACGGCCATATTCATGGTGCAGGAGGGGCCGACGTGATGGATGCTTCAGCTGAAGCATTGGATACGATCGCCTTAGAATTGCCTCAAGAAGGTACAACGAGTTTTTTGGCTACTACGATCACCCAATCGGTTAAAAACATCGAAAAAGCCTTAAAGAACATAAAGAATTATCAATCTAAACCAGGGGCTGCTGAAATGCTCGGTGTTCATTTGGAA
>DATGSG010000070.1:0-3553 GCA_035302925.1 Virgibacillus sp.
AGTTATTAAAATTGAAAGTAAGGTGTACGTGTGAAGAACTATTTTAAATTAGAGCAACATCAAACAACGATTCAGACAGAATTTATAGCAGGAATAACGACCTTTTTAACGATGGTTTATATCATCGTCGTGAATCCAGCTATTCTCTCCGCTGCAGGTGTACCTTTTGACCAAGTATTTATGGCAACAATTATTGCCGCTGTCGTCGGTACATTATGTATGGGACTATTTGCGAATTACCCCATTGCGATTGCACCAGGAATGGGATTAAACGCTTATTTTACAAGTGTTGTCGTTTCACAGGGGTTATCATATCAAGTTGTATTTGGGACGGTATTTCTAGCAGGTATTATTTTTATCTTATTAAGTTTAACCTCTTTACGTGAGACACTTATTGGAGCGATTCCAGCTTCATTGAAGTTCGGTATCACATCAGGAATTGGACTCTTCATTGCTTTTCTAGGATTGAAAATGTCTGGCATTGTTATTCCAAATGAAGCGAATATGGTCGGTTTTGGTGATTTACATGAACCGATGACTTTATTAACATTAGCAGGATTATTAATTACGCTGATATTATTAGTGCGGAGAGTTAAAGGTGCCTTATTTATAGGAATGCTGGCAACTGGACTCATTGTCTACTTGACTGGAAATATGGAGTTTTCCGGTTTTGTATCTGCCCCACCAACACCGGTCTTCTTTGATATGGATATCGGTGGCGTATTTACAAATGGGCTTTATACCGTTGTATTTGCCTTTTTATTAGTCACAATTTTTGACACGACGGGAACATTGATAGGCGTTTCTGAACAAGCGGGCTTTATGAAAAACGGAAATTTGCCACGTGCGAAGTCGGCACTGTTAGCTGATGCTACCGCCACTACAGTTGGTTCGGTTTTTGGGACAAGTCCTTCCACCGCCTATGTTGAATCAACATCAGGTGTTGCGGCAGGAGGAAGAACGGGGTTAACCGCAATCGTTGTTGCTGGTTTATTCGCTATTTCCATCTTCTTTTCGCCAATTATTAAAGTAATCGCAGATGTACCAGCCATTACAGCTCCCGTATTAATTATTGTCGGTTGTTTTATGATGGAGGGATTAGCACGGATTGATTGGAAGACATTTGATGAGGCCTTTCCTGCTTTTGCAATCATATTAACGATGCCCCTGACTTCAAGTATTGCTACAGGTATATCGATCGGATTTATTACGTATCCACTATTAAAGTTAGTGAAGGGGAAAGGAAAAGACGTTCACTGGTTACTTTATTTATTTGGCATTATCTTTGTCATTCAGATGATCTATTTTCCAGCACATTAACGTCTACATCGCGAGATAATGAGCTTACTTCCGCGGTAAAAGTAGAAAAATAATATACTAAAGCACCCGATGATTCACTTGTGAATCATCGGGTGCTTTTCTAGCTTATATGGTCTTAAGATGAGCTTATATCTATCCGCATCGTCTGCTTTTGTATGTGCAATAAGCGAAGTAATAATGCGATTGCTCCACAACTGAGTCCGATAATTAAGCCAACCCAGTAGCCAAAAGGTTCGAGTGCTGTATAATTGGCAAGCAACCATCCACTCGGTAATCCGATAAGCCAATAGGAAACAAAAGCAATGATTAATGTCGTGTTAACATCTTTATATCCTCTTAGCGCACCTTGGATGGGTGCTCCAAAAGCATCTGCTAATTGAAAAACGATGGCGAAGTAAATAAAGTTCTTTGTTAGTTCAATGACTTCCGGATTTGTATTATAAAGGCCAGCAACAAAGTCATTGAATATGAAGAGGACTAAACCAGCGAATAGGGCGATAAATACTCCACTGCTCATTCCGATATAGCCGTATGTTCGAGCATGATCATATCGCTTCGCCCCGACTTCAAAACCAATGGCAATGGTCAAAGCAATTCCAACACTGAGTGGAACCATATATAATAATGATGCGAAGTTAATCGCTGCTTGATGTGCTGCAATGGTATAGGTACTATAGACACTCATAAATAAAGTAACGGCTGAGAAGATACTCGTTTCAAAAAAGATCGCAAAGCCAATCGGGATTCCGATTTTTAATTGTTCCCACCAGGCGATTATGGAAGGCTTTACCCAGTCGGAAAAGATGCTGTATGAACGAAATGGCTGTTGTTTAAAAATGATAACAACGGTGATGATGCAAACTAACCAATACGTAAGCGCTGTTGCAATGCCAGACCCGATCCCACCATATGCCGGTACTCCCAATTTCCCGAAAATAAAGATGTAGTTGAGTAAAACGTTTATTGGCAAAGAAGTGACAATAATTATCATGGATACGCGTGTTTGTCCAAGGGCATCAATGAAACATCTTAATGTATTAAAAATAAATAGCGGAATGATTCCAATAACAAGTGTGATTAGATAATATTTTGCGGTATGGCGCACTTCTGTTTCTAAATCCATCGCTTGTAAAATAGGATCAAGAAAAACAGCGCCGATTAAAAAGACGATGATCGCTAAACCTGTAGCTAGATAAATTCCTTGCTGTGTTTTATTCGAAATGTTTTTAGTTGCTTTTGCCCCTGTTAATTGAGCTATAATAGGGGTAATGGCTAATAAAATACCATTTACACCTGTGAATATAGGGAGCCAAAGGCTGGATCCAATTGCTACTCCAGCTAAATCTTCAGGACCAACCCGACCAGACATAACGGTATCAAAGAAGTTCATCAAAAACATACTTACTTGGGTAATGAGTATGGGAATTAATAAATTAGAAAAGAGCTGTAGTTTTTCTTTTAGAGTTGATGTTTCATACATATTATTCTTCCTTTACATTTTTCTTGTAAGATTAATCGTTGTATGCACCCATAGTTATCTTTTATATTTTCAAAAAGAAGGGAAGTTTAATAAATGAGTGAAAAGCGCATTTTATTCACTGGTGGTGGCACAGCAGGTCATGTCATCGTTAATTTAGCATTAATCCCAACATTTCAAGCAGAAGGGTGGGAAATAGATTATATTGGCTCCCAAGATGGCATTGAAAAGAGACTAATAGACGAGGGGACTGATGTTCCATACTACCCCATTTCCACTGGTAAACTACGGCGTTATATGTCGATCGAAAACTTTAAAGATCCATTTAAAGTAATCAAAGGGATGATGCAAGCGTGGCGTATCATCGGCAAGAGACAACCAGCTGTTATTTTTTCAAAGGGTGGTTTTGTATCGGTGCCTGTTGTTTTAGCAGCGAAACTTCGTCGCGTGCCAACAATAATCCATGAATCAGATTATACGCCTGGTTTAGCGAACAAGCTAGCGATTCCTTTCGTAAAAAAGGTACTGACCACATTTCCAGAGACCGTAGATTTTTTGCCTGCACAGAAAACGGAATATGTGGGAGCAGCTATTCGTGAAGAGTTATTTTCAGGAAGC
This sequence comes from Virgibacillus sp., assembly GCA_035302925.1. GTDB lineage: Bacteria > Bacillota > Bacilli > Bacillales > Amphibacillaceae > CALAMD01. The sequence goes on from DATGSG010000070.1 coordinate 3,416, forward strand.
GAGGAAGCTGGCTTTGCCTGGACAGGATTAACAAATGATAAACCTGTTCTTCTCATTATGGGAGGAAGTGGGGGATCACAAAAGATTAACAATACGGTGCGAGCAAGTTTAGAAAAGTTATTACCTATCTTTCAAATC
>DATGSG010000071.1:0-3460 GCA_035302925.1 Virgibacillus sp.
GGAATGGGTTCTGTCGGGGCAATGAAAGCAGGTTCGAAAGATCGTTATTTTCAAGATTCAGAGGAAACAAATAAACTAGTCCCCGAAGGAATTGAGGGACGTGTTGCTTATAAAGGACCATTGGCAGACACCGTTCATCAACTAATAGGTGGATTGCGAGCGGGAATGGGCTATTGTGGCACAGAAACAATTGATTCACTTCGCCAAGATGCCCAATTTACACGAATTACGAATGCTGGCCTAAGGGAAAGTCATCCACATGATGTACAAATAACGAAGGAAGCTCCTAACTATTCGATTTAAAACTATACACACTTGAATGAATTTCATAATTGCCAAAATCAGCAACATCGATACGGCATGTAGTTAAGAATGGTTCAACGAAACTATATGTTGTATCGGTGTTGCACTAAACCGGTAATGATGAAATTCATTAACTTGAATGAATTTCATCATTACCGTAACTAGCTATGTCACTTCAATATCTAGCTATAAATAGGGATTATAAAATTCATTCACTTAAATATAAAAAAACATGCCTATAAAACATAGAAAAAGATAGGGCTTATCCCTATCTTTTTCACTTTATTTTTAAAGTGAATTGTTTTTTAGTATGTGTTTCTATGATAAAATATAAATGATTGCTTTTTATTAGTGGAGGTAGAAGACTTGAAATACAAAATAGCGAAAAAATTACCGATAATATTATCCATGCTCGTGATCATAGCAACATTAATGATCCAACCCACTGCTATTCAAGCCGAAAAGGGGTTAGATCTTGAAGCTGAATCTGCTATTCTTGTTGACGCAGATACGGGAAAGGTCCTCTATTCAAAGGATGCGGATACCGCATTACCACCAGCTAGTATGACAAAAATGATGACAGAATATCTGGTCTGGGAAGCAGTTGAGTCAGGTGAAATAAGCTGGGATACGAAAACTGAAATCAGTGACTATCCTTATGGAATATCAGCTAACGCTAGCTTTTCAGGAGTCGGATTGCGACAGAATGTAGAATATACGGTTCAAGAATTATATGAGGCAATGGCAATTAACTCTGATAATGCGACAACCATTGCACTTGCAGAATTGATATCTGGATCAGAGGGAGAATTTGTAAAGCTCATGAATGAAAAAGGGAAAGAAATGGGCCTTCCTGATTTTGAATTTGTTAATACAACAGGATTAGAAAATAAGTCACTCGGTGATAATTATCCCGATGGTACAGATCCAGATGGAACGAATTTATTATCTGCTCGATCAGCAGCGTTACTTGCTTATCATCTTGTAAATGATTATCCAGAATCATTGGAAATATCGAGCATTCCGGAGACATCCTTTGATGATCAGACCATTACGAATTGGAATTGGATGCTTCCACATGATACAACTTATTTAAAACAGTTCCATTATGATGGTGTAGATGGATTGAAAACAGGTTTTACCGAACTAGCAGGATTTTGTTTTACAGGGACTGCTGAAGTTGATGGAAAACGTTTGATTGCGGTTGTTATGAAAACAGATAGTGAGGCGGAACGTTTTAAAGAAACAGCTAAACTATTCGATTACGGATATGATAACTTTGAAGTGAAGGAGTTATTTCCAGCCGGTTATCAATTAAAGGATGAGAAATCTGTTCCCGTAACTAAAGGAAAGCAAAAAACAGTTGAAGTCGCGACAAAAGATGCTTTTGAAATTCCAATTAAAAAGAGTGATGAAGAGAAGTTTAGTGTGACCTATTCATACGATAAAAAGTTACTTAATGAAGCTGGCGAACTTGCTGCCCCCATTGAAAAGGGCGATAAAATTGGTACAGCGAAACTCGTTTATGAAGATGAAGAAGATGCAGGTTATATATTTACGGATTCAAAAGAAGACACCGTAGATTTAATAGCAAAGGATTCGGTTGATAAGAAGAATTGGTTTATGAACATGCTAGGAGTGATCGGGGCATTCTTTAAGAGCCTATTCACCTCGATTGTTGATCTTGTTAAAGGTTGGTTTTAATTCAACTATTTAGAACCGCTCTATGCGACTTGGTACACTATTTAGTTGCATTCAATATGAATATTAGTTATGATTCGAGTTAATCTAGTCCTAGCAGGCTAAAAGTGATGAAAGGAAATAGTAATTGCTTTGCTTTCCTTAGAGAGTCGATGGTTGGTGAAAATCGATAAAGTATAGGCAATGAATCCATCCTTGAACTAGTTTATTGAACGGGTCAATTTATTTGACATGTTAAGTAGATAAACTCGGTTACGTACCGTTACAAACGTTGAGCCGGAAGCTAATAACTTCAATATGGGTGGCACCGCGGGAATCAAACTCTCGTCCCTATTTTTAAGGACGAGGGTTTTTTGTGCTTTTAAAATTTAGAGGAGGAAATGAATATGTTAGATATAAGAAGATTGCGAAACCAATTTGAAGAAATAAGGGAAAAATTAGAGCACCGAGGCGAAGATTTATCAGAACTGGATAACTTCGGTGAACTAGATGATGTACGACGTGATTTGATCGCGAAGGTGGAAAAATTAAAAGCGATCCGTAATGAAACCTCAAAACAAATATCGGTATTAAAGCGCGAGAAAAAGGATGCGGATTCCGTTATTAAGGAAATGCGGGACGTTAGTGACCAAATTACAGCGTATGATAAGGAACTGCATACCATTGAGGAAAAGTTAAATCATCTCATGTTGTCCATTCCGAATATACCTCATGAAACGGTGCCAATAGGTGAAGATGAAGAGGATAATATTGAAGTACGTCAACATGGTTCTCAGACGAGCTTTGCATTTGAACCAAAACCGCATTGGGATGTTGCGACAAATCTCGATATTTTGGATTTTGAACGGGCTGCCAAGGTAACGGGAAGCCGATTTGTATTTTATAAGGGCCTTGGGGCAAGATTGGAACGTGCCTTACTAAACTTTATGATGGATTTACATGCTGATGAACATGACTATATAGAAATGTTGCCACCATATATTGTCAATAGACAGAGTATGACAGGAACAGGTCAATTGCCTAAATTTGAAGAAGATGCTTTTCGTATCGAAGAGCTGGATTACTTTTTAGTACCAACTGCTGAAGTGCCAGTAACGAATTACCATCGTGATGAGATCCTCGACTTAAAAGAGTTGCCGATAAAATATGTTGCGTATAGCGCTAACTTTCGGTCGGAAGCAGGTTCTGCTGGCCGTGATACGCGTGGACTGATTCGCCAACATCAATTTAACAAAGTAGAACTTGTTCAATTTGTGGAACCGGAACAGTCTTATCAGAAGCTAGAAGAGCTCACAGGGGATGCTGAGAAGGTACTACAGCTACTTGAATTACCTTATCGGGTCATGAGTATGTGTACAGGTGATTTAGGGTTTACAGCTGCTAAAAAGTACGATATTGAAGTTTGGATGCCTACGCAAGAAACATATCGTGAAATTTCATCTTGCTCTAATTTTGA
>DATGSG010000072.1:0-18725 GCA_035302925.1 Virgibacillus sp.
TAAGTATCAATATACTAGGATTAAGAGAATAAATGCTGAGATATGACGAAATAAGGGAGTGTAATAACTTTCGAATAATTGATAAGGTTAAGTAACGTGATGATCGAAATGCTAGGTTAAGATTGATTACGTATAAAAAGAGGGGGAAGAATAATGGGGAAGAGACAGTGGAAACTGCTGAGCGCACTCATGTTCTCAGTGATTATAATGATCGGACTTGTCGGTTGTGGCGATGACAGTGATGCATTAAAAGATGAGTATACAGTAGTAAGTGATACATCGTTTGTACCTTTCGAATTTAAGGAAGATGGGGAATATGTCGGCTTTGATATAGATTTAATTTATGCGATTGCCGATGAGGTTGGCTTTGAAATAAACTTTGAAACAACGAATTTTGATGGAATCATTCCTGGATTACAGACAGGCTCATTTGATATTGCGTTAGCAGGGATTGGGATTACGGAGGAACGTGCCAAAAAGATTGATTATAGTGATCCATATTATGAATCTGGATTATATATTGGTGTAAATATTGATAATGATGAGATCAATAAAATGGAAGATTTAGAAGGGAAAACAATTGCAACACGTCTAGGATCCACAAGTGCTTCCTATATTGAGGAAAATATTGAAGGTGCGGAAGCAAATCAATATGAACAGCTTGATCAAGCTTATTTAGCGGTTGAAAATGGCAGTGCAGATGCAATTTTATATGATGCTCCCAATGTTGCCTATTATATTCAAACAAAAGGTGAAGAAAAGCTCAAAGTAGTTGGAGACTTATATGAAGCAGAGGAATACGGTATTGCATTTGCGCAAGGGCAAGATAAACTTGTGGAAGAAGTTGATAAGGCACTTGAAACATTAAAAGATAATGGAGAATATGACGAAATTTATGAAAAATGGTTTGGAGAAAAACCAGAATAATCATGTAGCATTCCATTGTAAGTTGAAAGGGTGTAACCATTCATTCGTTACACCCTTTTACGCTTTTCATTAAAGAATTCATGAGATCAAATAGATTATGAAGAAGAGGTGACAGGAAGATGTCGAATTTTGATTGGTCTGGTATTATTGATTTTTTGCCACAACTTATGACCGGATTATATTACACTTTATTAATCTCTATTCTTGGATTAATTATCGGGTTCGCATTAGGAGCGCTATTCGGACTTGGACGTGTTTCACAAAATAAGCTTGTGTATGGACTAGCTACTATTTATGTTGAAATTGTTAGAGGAACACCTGTGTTGGTACAAGCGATTTGGATATTCTTTGCATTGCCCTTGTTGATCGGAGTCAATTTAGATTCAGTTCTCGCTGGTGTTATTGTCATTGCGATTAACTCAGGAGCCTATATTGCAGAAATTGTACGTGGTTCTGTTGAATCAATCGAGAAGGGACAGGTGGAAGCGGGACGTTCGCTTGGACTAAATAGTCAGCAAACAATGTTGTATATTATTTGGCCTCAAGCGTTAAGGCGGATGATTCCACCACTTGGCAATCAATTTATCATTAGTATTAAAGATACTTCCTTATTATCTGTTATTCTTGTACCAGAATTAATATTCCAAGGTCGATTAATTGCGGCCAATCATTTTAATGCGGTAGAAATTTATACGACGGTAGCTCTGTTTTATTTAATGATTACCTTTAGCTTATCGATGATTTTACGTATAATTGAGAGGAGACTTGATATTCAATGATTCGTGTAGTCGATTTACATAAGAATTTTGGCAATTTAGAAGTGCTCAAGGGAATTAATTGTGAAGTGGAGGAATCAGAAGTAGTCTGTGTGATTGGAGCAAGTGGGTCCGGTAAAAGTACGTTTCTTCGCTGTTTGAATATGTTGGAAGAAATGACGAGTGGACAAATTTTTATAAATGGGCAATATCTAAATGATCCAGATACAGATATTAACATGGTGCGGACAGAAGTTGGTATGGTTTTTCAACAGTTCAATCTATTCCCACATAAGTCAGTAATTGAAAATGTTATGCTGGCTCCGATAAAGGTACGAAATTTGGGGAAAGAGGAAGCGCGAGAAAAAGCACTTGAATTGCTCGTCAAGGTAGGGATATCTGATAAAGCAGAAGCATATCCGGAGCAATTATCGGGGGGACAGCAACAACGTGTAGCGATAGCCCGCGCGTTAGCGATGAACCCAAAGATTATGTTATTTGATGAACCAACTTCAGCTCTTGATCCTGAATTAGTAGGGGAAGTGCTCGAGGTTATGAAACAACTGGCTTATGAAGGGATGACCATGGTTGTCGTGACTCATGAAATGGGCTTTGCCCGTGAAGTAGGTGATCGTGTATTGTTTATGGATAAAGGAGTAATTGAAGAAGAAGGATCTCCTAAACAAATTTTTAGCGCACCGAAATCAAAACGAACAAAAGAATTCCTAAATAAAATACTATAACCATCATGCGAGTGTATGTCGCCTGTGGTATTTGTGAGACATCAGCATGTAGCTGATGTCTTTTTTGGTGTTGTCGGTGAACTAGGGACGGTTAGGTTGTTCATTAAGAAATGGAAGCGATGGAGAGCAGGATGGAAAATCCCGAAATAGCGAACACAAATGTCATACAGTACATGCAACAGTTTATGGAGGGAGGAAGTCATCGTCATGAAGAATCTCTCATTTGCATAAGCTATATAAACCTCGACACAGATGGAGGGAATTCATGGATATATTAAATAAGATTAGACATGATCGAGAGGAAGAAGAGCAATTAAAGTGGGAAGGAACGTTTGCCGAATATTTACAAATCATTAAAGAGAGACCACAAGTCACGCAAACAGCCCATTCACGTGTTTATAATATGATTAAAAGTTATGGGGTTTCGGAAAAAGCGGGACACAGGATCTATCATTTTTTTGGGGAGGATATCTTCGGACTTGAAACGGCAATTGAAAGACTTGTTGAAGAATACTTTCACCCGGCTGCCAAGCGTCTAGATGTTCGGAAACGGATCTTATTATTAATGGGTCCTGTAAGTGGAGGGAAGTCGACGATTGTAACGATGCTAAAAGAAGGTCTTGAACGGTATTCACGAACAGATGAAGGAGCGGTTTATGCGATTAAAGGGTGTCCCATGCACGAAGACCCCCTTCACCTCATCCCAGCCCATTTACGTGATGCCTTTTTCGAACAAACAGGGATTCGAATTGAAGGTAATTTATCACCCCTGAACCGGATGCGGGTGGAAAAGGAGTATGAAGGCAGAATAGAATCCGTGCGCATCGAACGGATCTTTTTATCAGAGGATCAGCGCGTTGGGATTGGTACATTTAGTCCATCTGATCCGAAATCTCAAGATATTGCCGATTTAACCGGGAGTATTGATTTCTCGACGATTGCTGAATTTGGCTCAGAGTCGGATCCTCGGGCTTATCGGTTTGATGGTGAATTAAATAAGGCAAATCGTGGGTTGATGGAGTTTCAAGAGATGTTGAAAAGTGATGAAAAATTTTTATGGTTGCTCTTATCTTTAACACAGGAAGGGAATTTCAAGGCGGGACGATTTGCCTTAATTAGTGCAGATGAATTAATTGTAGCGCATACAAATGAAGCGGAATATCGTTCGTTTATTTCCAATCAGAAAAATGAAGCGCTTCATTCAAGAATGATTGTGATTCCGATCCCTTATAACTTACGTGTGTCTGAAGAAGAGCGGATTTATAAGAAGATGATCGAGGAAAGCGATATGACGCATGTTCATATTGCACCACATGCTCTACGAGTGGCCGCGATTTTCTCGATTCTCACGAGACTGAAGGATTCTAAGAAACAAGGAATCGATCGTCTCATGAAAATGCGCCTTTATGATGGGGAAGATGTCGAAGGGTACAGTCAAGTAAATGTGAAAGAATTAAAACATGAATATTCTGATGAAGGAATGAAGGGCATTGATCCACGTTATGTTATCAATCGGATTTCTTCAACAATTATCCGGAAAGAAGTACCCGCGATCAATGCACTTGATGTATTACGTTCCTTAAAGGATGGCCTTGATCATCATCCATCGATTTCAAATGAAGACCGTGACCATTATTTAAATTATATTTCCATTGCCCGGAAAGAGTATGATGAAATAGCGAAACAAGAAGTTCAAAAAGCGTTTGTTTATTCATATGAGGAATCTGCGAAAACCCTCATGGATAATTATTTAGATCATGTCGAAGCTTTTTGCAATGATCATAAACTGAAAGATCCACTAACAGATGAGGAATTGGAGCCAGACGAAAAGTTAATGCGTTCCATCGAAGAACAAATCGGAATCTCAGAAAATGCGAAGAAGTCCTTTCGAGAAGAGGTGCTTATTCGGATTTCCGCATATGCTCGAAAAGGGAAACGGTTTGACTATCAATCACATGAACGGTTGCGAGAAGCCATTCAGAAAAAGTTATTCGCAGATTTAAAGGATATCGTTAAAATTACAACGACATCGAAAACTCCTGATGAATCCCAATTGAAAAAGGTAAATGAAGTCATCTCTCGATTAATTGATGAGTACGGGTATAATTCTATTTCGGCGAATGAATTGTTGCGCTATGTAGGTAGCTTACTGAATAGATAAGGAATATACGGAAGTGATGGATTAAAAAGAATGATGAGCCAGTCTTTATTGCTATATGAATCTCTGTAAATTTCTTGTTTGGTACTGCATAAGCTATCGAAAATAAGGATATGCAGGAGTGGATGAGATGCAAGAAAAAGAACGATTCATCATCTCGCGGGAAGACTGGTCACTTCACCGTAAAGGCTATCAGGATCAACAGCGACATGACGATAAAGTGAGAGATGCGATCACAAATAACTTACCTGACTTAATAAGTGAGGAAAGTATCGTCATGTCAGATGGGCGGGAAGTGATTAAGGTCCCCATTCGATCATTAGATGAATATAAAATTCGCTATAATGATCATAAATCAAAACAAGTTGGCCAAGGGGATGGGGATAGTGAACTTGGTGATGTTGTCGCACGGGGCACGAATGAACCCGCTCATGGGAAGAAAGAGCCGGGAAAAGGGGAACAGGCTGGTGATCAACCAGGTCATGATTATTATGAAGCGGAAATTACGTTAGCGGAGATCGAAACCGCACTATTCGAAGAGTTGGAGCTGCCAGCTTTAGAAGAAAAGGAGTCATCACAACTACGATTGAATGCGATTGAATTTAATGATGTGCGCAAAAAAGGTCTTATGGGTAATATCGATAAAAAAAGGACCATTTTATCGGCACTAAAAAGAAATGCAACTAAAGGAGCCGCTACAATTGACCCGATTCGAACGGATGATTTGCGTTTTAAAGCATGGAACGATGTTAGAAAGCCAGAGTCCAATGCCGTTGTTTTTGCATTAATGGATACAAGTGGATCGATGGGGACCTTTGAAAAGTATACCGCACGGAGTTTCTTTTTTTGGATGACGCGCTTTTTAGAGTCAAAATATGAAACAGTTGAGGTTGTTTATATTGCCCATCATACGCGAGCGAAGATTGTATCGAAAACAGACTTCTTTTCCAAAGGCGAAAGTGGTGGAACCATCTGTTCATCCGCTTATCAAAAGGTCCTGGATTTAATGAAGGAAACATATCATCCAGACCGCTATAATCTGTACCCCGTTCACTTTTCGGACGGAGATAATTTATCATCTGATAACTTAAAGTGCCGTCAACTTGTCCATGAAATTATGGAAGGAGCTAATCTATTTGGCTATGGTGAAGTGAATCCCTATAATCGTCAATCAACCTTAATGCGTGCCTATCATGAACTAGACCACCCCAAATTCAAACATTATATCGTCAAGGAAAAAACGGATGTCTATCATGCGCTGAAACACTTTTTTAAAAAGCAGGTTTAATAAAACGATGTGTCCACAGATGCCAGTGAAAGCGTATAGACACCTCGATCCGTTCTTAAAGAAAATCGTTCTCCATCAAACAAGTATGCTGCTTGTTGATCAAGGGGTATATCATATTGTGAGGTCGGTAAAGGTGCATATTTCCCCTGTTCTGTTTGGACCATACCAGTACCATGTAGTTGCAATGAATACAGGGGTTCATAATCATCAACATGTGGCTGAGATTTTTCATAAGAGATGTCTTGTAATTGCAACCATGTTTCATCATGATCTTTCGTTTCATACTTGGTAATTTTAATGTCCTTACCATTCCATCCTTGCAACAAATGATTAAATTGTTCGATCGTTAATGATTGTTGTTCCATGATTATCCCTCCCTTCGTTAACCTGTCCATTGTTTTCAAAAGCATACATGATGATTATAATCATCTAGATTCATCCGTAGATAGGGAGGTTCGTCTTGATTGCGCGTTACGATAAAAAGATAGGAAGGGGGATACGGTTGCCGGAAAACAAAGCGAATCTCAAGCAAGCTATTGGGGAAATTACTGAGATTGCTTCAGGATTCGGACTTGATTTTTACGAGATGCGATATGAAATTTGTCCAGCTGAGATCATTTACACATTTGGTGCTTACGGAATGCCAACCCGGTTCACACATTGGAGTTTTGGGAAACAATTTCAGAAAATGAAGTTGCAATATGATCTTGGGTTGAGTGAAATTTATGAGCTCGTCATTAATTCTGATCCTTGTTATGCCTTTCTTCTTGATACTAACAGTTTGATTCAGAACAAGCTGATTATTGCGCATGTGCTCGCCCATAGTGACTTTTTTAAAAATAATATTCGGTTTTCAAATACGCGAGGCGATATGGTGGAAAGTATGACGGCAACAGCCGAGCGCATTGCCGCTTATGAAATGAAATATGGCAAGGAAGAGGTGGAAGTGTTTCTAGATGCCGTCTTATCTATTCAAGAGCATATTGATCCATCTCTATTCAAAGCCTATGCAACAGGACAGTCGAGAGAAAAAAAGAATCATGTGCCCATGCAACGAACTCCATATGATGATTTATGGGCATTGGATGATCAGCGACCCGTGTCTGAAGAGCGTGTCATGAATCAGGTTAAAAAAATCCCGCCAAGACCAGAAAAGGATGTCTTGCAATTTATTGAGCAACATAGCCGTCATCTTGAAGAGTGGCAATGTGATATTCTGACCATGATGCGAGAAGAAATGCTTTATTTTTGGCCACAACTGGAAACGAAAATTATGAATGAAGGATGGGCAACATTTTGGCATCAACGGATTATGAGGGAAATGGATTTGACATCAGAAGAGCTGATTGAATATGCTTCCCTTAATGCAAATGTGATTCAGCCGTCTAAGACACAAATCAACCCATACTATTTAGGTGTGAAGATCTTTGAAGATATTGAGAAACGATATAATGCCCCAACAGAACAGATGAAAAATCTTGGTATTAGGGAAAATTCAGGGCGCGCTAAAATATTTGAAGTAAGGGAAATCGAGTCGGATGTTTCCTTTATTCGGAACTACGTAACGAAATCATTCATTAAGCAAGAAGACCTTTATTTATTCGAGAAGCAAGGGCAAGACTACCGAATTACAACACAGGAGAGTGAACAGGTTATTGAGCAATTAATCTCCATGCGTGTCAATGGCGGATTTCCATTCATTTATGTGGAGGATGGAGATTATTTACGTAATGGAGAACTTTATTTAAAGCATCATTACGAAGGAACCGAACTTGATTTACATTATTTAAAAAATGTCCTCCCTTATATTCAACAATTATGGGGAAGAACAGTACATTTAGAGACCTATGTCGATCAAAAATGTCGTTTTTATTCATACAATGGACACAATGTTTCTTATCAACATATACCATGAACGGCTAAAAAGGAATCATATAGAAGAAAATAGTAGAGAGCAGAGCGTAGAGCTGATCGGGATTCTACGCTCTTTTTTGTTGACTACCTATTAAAAAAGGTGGGTATTTGATAAAAAGCATCAATTCGTGAAGACAAGCCAATTTCATGTTACAATAGTTACGGTCAAGCTATTATGCTGGATACTAGGAATTTTATCGTATACTTACTAATATGTTGTCTTTTTTATCGTTTGATGAAGAGATGATCGAGGTGATAAATAGTGGAGAAAACAGCTTCGCGTATAATTGTAAATGTTGATAAACCAACAAAAGAGAATACACGGCAATTTTTTATTGATCTAAAATCATTATTTAAAGGAATTGTCCTAATTGCTAATGTATTACCTGTTGTAACTGGTTTTCTACTTGCGATGTATTTTACGGATACAACGTTGAGTGATCATTGGGGTGTCTTCCTTTTAACGATTATTGGAAGCACATTTGTTATGGCTGGTGCTCTCGTATTAAATAATTGGTATGAGGTTGATCTTGATCGTGAGATGACTCGTACAAAGGAACGACCAACCGTAACGGGCAATATCCCACTAAAATTAGTGCTTCGAATTGGAATATTAACAAGTATTATTGGCTTAACGATATTGCTATTTACAACAATTGAAGCAACTGTTTATGCGTTTTTAGGCTGGTTTACATATGTTGTCTTATATACATTCTGGTCAAAACGAAGATATACATTAAATACCGTCATTGGTAGTGTATCTGGGGCTTTCACACCGTTAATCGGTTGGGCAGCAATTGATTCGGCTTTTCATATCGTACCCATGACATTATTTTTGCTTTTATTTATTTGGCAAATCCCACATACATTCTCAATTGCGATTCGTAGATATAATGAATATAAAGCTGCGCGTGTACCGATGTTACCTGTTGTTCATGGATTTGAAATGACGAAACGGCAAACAGTTATTTATATCGCTTGTTTATTACCATTACCATTGTTTTTAACATCGCTTGGTACGCCATTTATGGTGATCAGTACATTGTTAAATGTGGGGTGGCTCGTCATTGGAATCTGGGGATTTTTTGTGAAAAATGATTTAAGGTGGGCGAATATCATCTTCATTTATTCGCTAAATTATTTAACAATCCTATTTCTCTGCATGATTATTATTTCCATCGTTTAACGAAAAGACATCTTCATCGATGTGTACTTCCTACACATTGATGAAGATGTCTTTTTTTGAATGAGTACATCATAAAAATGGCTTTTTAATTTTTCCGTTTTGCAAAAAATAATAAAAAAGCGCTTGAGGCTAACATGATTACAGCACTCACAATAAAAGGTTCGTCTAATGTTTGGGCAACCGTACCGGAAATCGATGATCCTGCGACAACACCGAGGGAAAAGAAAGCATAAAAGATTCCATAGGCTTTCCCTCTGTCCACTTTGGATGAAGCTTCTGCGACGATACTGTTCATCGAAGGGAAGACAAAAGCAAACCCAAGACCATAAATCGCCATGGCAATGAAACTACTCATATAGCTGCTTGTATAGCTCAATAAGATAAGAGATACCGCAACAAGAACAATTCCACTAATAACTAAAATCAACGGTCGGAACCGATCAAAGATTCGATTCAAAGGCGTTAAGAAGACGATTAAAGCGACAATACCGAATGTGCTTAATAAGAGTCCCGTGGAGTCTGATGCTAATCCCATCGCCTCTGTCTTCAATGGTAAAGCAAAGGCTAGTGTTCCGTTACTCACCATTAACGCAAAGGCTCCCAAAGAAGCTTGGATAATTAACGGGTGCTTTAAAAGTGGAATAAAGTCTTTGAAATTAAATTTACCCCGCTCTGTTGAAACGAAAGTCTCCTCTATATATTTTACAATGAATACAATCGCAATTAGAAAGAGGATCGCGACAAGGATAAAGACATATTCAATCGAAGAGTTTGCAGCCATGATGCCCCCGACTGCGGGGCCTATAATAGCAGAAATACCGATACATGCGCCTGTATAGGCCATTGTCTTTCCTCTTGAAGCTTTGCTTGATAGATCACCTACATAAGCAAAAGCAGCGGGAATTAAGACACCACCGGCTAGACCATGAAAAAAGCGAATGACAAAAAGTTGTTCGCCTGTTTGAGCATAAGGATAGAAAAGTAAAATGATCGTAACAGCTACCATTCCGGTAAGAAGCATTTTTTTCCGACCATAACGGTCAATCCAATGTCCACCTACGATGTTACCGACCATATTCGTTAAGGAATAAACAGCAACAATTCCACCTGTTAGCGCAAGTGAAGCACCGAGTTCTTGGGCATAAGGGGTAATAATCGGAAGTTGGATAAATGTATCCAAAAAAGCGACGGTAATAATGAAGTATAAAATTCGACTCATGGTGTTCCCTCTCTTTCCTATCTACTATACATAATGATGAATGAATCTGTCATTTCTAGTCTCTTATATCCGGGAAGTTTTATGATATATGTGACAGATTTAAGTGTTCACCTGCAAAATTAACAAGCTTGAAAATACGCTGCACCGTCATATACGGCACAGCGATGACCTTTATTATCACTATATTTTAACCCAGTAATAGCTGCTCAAGATCAAGTGGACCAACAGGCTGATCATCTTTAAAGACACGCATATTCCCTGCAGAGATTTCATCAATCAGCATAATGCTTCCTGTCTCTTTATCGCGACCAAATTCCAACTTCAAATCATAAAGATCTAAGTTTTTATCCGCAAAAGCATATTTCACCATGCCGGCAATTTTCTTAGTTAACATTTTGATTTCCGTATATTGTTCGGCTGTTATAATATTAAGTTCAACTAAAGCATCTTTTGAGATTGGCGGATCTTGACGTTTATCGTCTTTAATGGTCACTTCGAAGAAAGCATCAAGAGGTTGCCCTTCTTCACAATAAGCCCCGTAACGTCTGATAAAACTACCAACAGCCTTATAGCGACAAATGACCTCGAGACCATGGCCAAACATGTCCGCGTCTTTGACAGTCATGGTTGCTTCATCAAGATTAGCGGCGATGAAATGGGTTGGAATACCTTGATCCGAAAGCAAGTCAAAGAAGTGCTTCGTCATCCGTAGCCCTGATCTTCCGGCCCCAGCAAGGGTTAAGCCAACTGTATTTGCACCAGGGTCAAAGACACCCTCCGCTCCAGTGACATGATCTTTGAATTGTAAGACGATCTGCCCATTTGGTAATCGATAGACATCTTTCGTTTTTCCTTTATAAATAAGCTCCATTACCTCGCTCCTCTGAACCAAAATATACACTTGCTCTATTATAAACGAGTTTTCAAAAAAGCAAAAGCATTCTCTGCTGAATACTCATTAATATATGAGGGAGAATGTTTTAATAAAACGAACTCTGTTTTGAAAGCTTGATAAAATTGTCTTATTGCGCTATAAATTAGAAGAGACGATCATTGTATAGTGGTATTTATTTCGTCATGCACTCATAATGTAAAGATAGAATTGTTGTTATGTTTTTTTATTATGACAACCATACATCCAAATATATAATCAGGTTATGAAAAACGAGAGATAGGTGCTGTAGGATGAATTTTAATATTGGACCGAGGATGATGAAAACAGGATTATCGGTAGCGTTAACGATACTGGTAACAGAAACGTTGGATTTGCAGTTTGGTATTGTAGCTGTGCTCACATCAGTCGTTGCCATGCAACCATCCATTATGCGTTCTGTGTCCTATATAAAAGAAGTTGCACTATCCACATTAATTGGTATTTCATTTGCCCTTGCCGGTGCATATACCTTAGGGTTACAACCTGTATCAATTGGGATAACGGTCATCTTAGCCATAGCGGTCACAATCCGGCTTGGTTGGGTCAAAACGGTTAACATTACGATTTTAACGATCGCTATTATTATGCTTTCTGGGGATGAAAGTATTAATATGATCTATTTAATTGATCGATTATCACTCATTTTAATCGGATTATTATCCGCCTTTTTAATTAACGCACTCGTCTTTCCACCGAATCATCAAAAAATACTCTATAGCATGATTAAAGATTCTTTGGACAAAACAAGTTTCTTACTTCGTGTTATTCCGAACAAGACGATGAAAGTGAAAGAGTTGAAAAAGAAAGAAACTGAACTTAAAAAAAATATTAAGGAAATAAGTGACTATTTAGGTGTTATCATAGATGAAAAAGGTCGGATGTTTATTCGGGATCGCTTTAATTTTATGCGGGATATCGTCATCTTCAAACAAATGTTACGCGTGATTGAGTTGGAATATCACTTGATTGATAACTTAGAGTTGAAGATAGAAAAGATTGAAGAGATCTCGGAAAACCAATCCTTTCTAGTAAAAAAACTAGTCGCCAAAATTGTTGAATATCATGAGAATATCATCTTGACTTATGAAGGAAAGGTATTTATACAAAAGGAAATGCAACGAGATAGTTTTACAGCAATGAATTTAACAATTAATGATTTAATCAATGAACTGGAACAGTCAGAGATTGAAAAGTGGATTGAAATCTTTCCAGTAGCAAGTAGTATTGTTCAATTAATGGTTGAATTAGAAAAGCTAGATCGCTTAATCAGACGACAAACAAAGCAGTTTTAGCTGATGTCGAGTAAAATGAAGGAGATGGGGCATATGGGTGAACGACCGATTGTTTTAGTTGATATGGATGATACGATCAATCACTTTTCGCAGATGTTTTGGCAGGTGTACAATATGACCTACGATGAAAATGTTGATTTTACCATGGTGAATTCATGGAATTTACAAGATTTTGGCCGAGCAGATGTAAATGTGTATGATCTGTTAAGACATCCGGGTTTATTTCGCAATCTATCATTAAAAACATATGCAGTTGAATTTATAGAAAACTTGCAACGCCAGTTTATGGTCTATATTGTGACCGATTCTCCACAAGGAACAAGTCATCAAGAAGGGGGAAATAAAAACTTTGCTAATCCAGCCGATGATAAGAGGCAATGGATGCGTGAGCACTTCCCCTCCTTTCCGCAAGATCAAATCATCATTTGCTCCCATAAGTGGATGATTGAAGGAGATGTTTTAGTTGATGATAAGCCGGATACATTCCTTGAATATACTGCCAGAGGGAAGAAGTGTATCTTAATCGATATGCCTTATAATCGGCATATTGATACGAAATGGCGTGCAAAGGATTTAATCGAGGCGGAACAACTGATTCATGAATTGTTCGTGCCTGAAGCAATCGAATAATTCATTCATATGAATGAATTTCATAATTGCCAAAATCGGCAACATCGATACAGTATGTAGTTAAGAACGGATCAACGAAACTATATGTTGTATCGATGTTGCACTAAACCGGTATTATGAAATTCATTAATATAAGACAAAAACATTCATATGGAAGGGCAATCTTAATTGCCCTCCAGTATGAATGTTTTTTGTGTTTATACACTATTTTATGCATGTATGAAACGGGGGGTAATCAAGTGTTGTTGTAGTTATGCGGATTATGATGACTGAGTAGATTGTTTTATCATTTATAAATATACTGTTGCATTTATTTTTATACGGTATATAATGAGTAGTATTATATATTTGATAAGGGGTGGCTAGATTGATGAACATAGCAATTATTGGCGCGACAGGTTACGGTGGTGCTGAATTGATCCGAATTTTACATGACCATCCACAGATTAAAATTCATTCATTCCATACTTCGAGCCAAGAAGGGAAAGCAGTTCAAGCAAGCTACCCACATGTACAGACCGTCATTGAACATAAATTAGAAGCGATTAATCCGGAACAAATCGCGGCAGAAGTTGAGATCGTCTTTACTGCGACACCATCAGGTATATCAACAGAACTCGTACCTCAATTGCTTCAAGCTGGTGTAAAGGTGATCGATTTATCAGGGGATTATCGCTTAAAAGATAGCAAGACATATCGTGAATGGTATCAATTAGCATCAGGAGATGAAGGCGTGCTGAAGGAAGCTGTTTATGGATTGACTGAATGGTTAGAAAATGACTTAATAGATACGCGCTTTGTTTCGAATCCAGGTTGTTTTCCGACAGCCGTGTTACTAGGGCTCGCTCCCTTGGTTAAAGAGCAACTAATTGAGGAAAACTCGATTATTATCGATGCGAAAACAGGCGTAAGTGGGGCAGGTAGAACACCCTCAAAGACAACTCACTTCCCAGAAACAAATGATAATTTTCAAATTTACCGTGTCAATGAACATCAACATATTCCTGAGATTGAACAAGTGTTATCAAGTTGGAATGAAGCGATCGGACCGGTTACATTCAGTAGCCACCTCGTTCCGATGACGCGCGGCATCATGGCTACGATGTATGTTGATGTGAAGGATGGCGCAGATATAAACATTCAAACGCTATTTGATTTATATAAAGAGAGTTATGAAGAAAACCATTTTGTGAGAATCAGAGAACAAGGAGTATTTCCGAGCACGAAAGAAGTGTATGGTTCTAATTTTTGTGATATTTCCTTAGCGTATGATGAACGGACAAATCGAATCACGATCATAGCAGTTATTGATAATTTAATGAAAGGTGCTGCAGGGCAAGCGGTACAAAACATGAATAAAATGCTTGGGATAGATGAGAAGACGGGTTTGAATTTTATCCCGATTTATCCATAAAAGGAGGGAGAATTGATGATGCACGGTATGAGTGAGCACATTATAAAAGTAGATGAAGGAACAATTACAACGCCGGCAGGATTCTCCGTAGCAGGACTACATTCCGGGGTGAAAAGAAAACGGAATGATCTCGGAATCATTTATTGTGAAACGCTAGCAGATGTAGCAGCCGTTTTCACGACCAATGTGATCCAAGCAGCTCCTTTGAAAGTAACGAAAGAAGGTCTTGCTAAAGAAGGAAAGTTGCGAGCCTTAATCGTCAATAGTGGGAATGCAAATGCGTGTACAGGTGAGCAAGGTGAGCAGGATGCGCGTACCATGCGTGATGAAACAGCTAAACAATTTAATCTATTACCAGAGCATGTAGCTGTATCATCGACAGGGATCATCGGGTTGGCAATGCCGATGGATAAAATCATCCCCCATATTAAACAATTAAAACCTGAGGCGACGACAGCGAGTGCCGCTGCATTTAATGAATCGATGTTGACAACAGATACCGTCAAAAAGTCAACTTGTTATGAAGCAATGATTGCGAATAAAAAGGTGACAATGGCAGGTGCTGCTAAAGGGTCGGGAATGATTGAACCCAATATGGCTACGATGTTGTCGTTTATTACGACAGATATAAATATAGAATCAACTGTTCTTCAAAAGGCCTTACAGGAAATAACCAAGCAAACATTTAATTGTATTACCGTGGACGGCGATACATCAACAAATGATACAGCTCTTATCATGGCGAGTGGGTTGGCGAATAATGACAGTTTAACCCCAGCACATGAAGATTGGCCCATTTTCATCTCTTTGTTGCGTCATACATGCGAAGACTTGGCGAAATTGATTGCTCAGGATGGAGAAGGAGCAACAAAGTTAATCGAGGTAAAAGTGAATGGTGCTCAAGATGATGAAGAAGCCATTAAAGTTGCGAAATCTGTTGTTGGATCATCACTTGTCAAAACAGCGGTGTACGGAACAGATGCGAACTGGGGGCGTATGATAGCGGCAGTTGGTTATAGTGGGGCACATATTCATCCGGAAACAATCGATCTGTCAATCGGGCCGATTCCATTATTAAAGGATAGTCAGCCACTTGAGTTTTCAGAAAAAGAGGCGACAGCTTATTTAGAAAATGAAGAGATTATCATTACCATCCAACTTCATGTTGGGGAAGGAAACGGTAAGGCTTGGGGCTGTGATCTAACCTATGATTACGTCCAAATTAATGCAAGCTACCGTTCATAAAGGGGGAACGCATCATGCGCAATATCATTGTATTAAAGTGTGGCGGAAGTACGATTGATCGTTTATCAGATGACTTTTTTGAAAATATCGTCACCTTGCAAAAGGCGGGCTTCCACCCCGTGATTGTTCATGGTGGTGGTCCAGCAATAAAGGATATGCTCACGAAACAACATATTGAAACAACATTTGTTGATGGGCTTCGAAAAACAACGCAGCCAGTCATGGATGTGGTGGAAATGATCTTAACCGGGGTTGTGAACAATGCGATTGTCAGGCGATTAAATGATGCCAACATTCAGTCGGTAGGGCTTTCTGGTACTGATGCTAACTTGCTCACAGCTGAAGCGAAAGATTTTGAAAGATATGGTTATGTCGGTCATGTGACTGAAGTAAATGCGTTACTCTTACAACAATTGATTGATCTTGGGATCGTACCTGTTATTGCTCCCATTGCTCTCGGGCAAGAGGGAACACGGTATAATATTAACGCTGATCTAGCGGCAGGCGCAGTTGCCAAAGCATTAGCAGCAAAACAATTAATCTTTGTAACCGATGTGCCAGGAATAATAGTAGAGAATCAACTTTTATCAACTGTAAATGAGCAACAAGTGATGACTTATATTGAAACCGGCATTATTTATGGCGGTATGATTCCAAAAGTAGAAGCGGCACTGACAAGTTTAAGTGAAGATTTACAAGAAGTGATGATCATGGATGGTAATCAATCTGTTCTAGCAACGACCGAATCAGGTTTGGTTGGTACCATCATTAAAAAAGAAGTAGGTGATAACCATGTCCGTCCAATTACCGACGTACAATCGATATGATGTATCAATTGATCGAGCAGAAGGAACAATCGTGACCGATGTAAATGGAAAAGAGTATCTTGATTTTGGTTCTGGCATCGGTGTTAATAATTTAGGACATCGCCATCCAACTGTCCAACAAGCGGTCGAAGCACAATTGAATCAATACTGGCATGTCTCAAATCTATATCAGGTGCCAATTCAAGAAGAAGTAGCACAACTCCTTGTCGATCATAGTGTTGGAGATTATGTGTTTTTCTGTAATAGTGGAGCAGAAGCAAATGAAGCAGCGATTAAATTAGCGCGCAAGGCAACGGGAAAGAAGAAGATCATTACATTTGAACAATCTTTTCATGGTCGTACATTTGCTACCATGTCAGCAACCGGTCAGGATAAGATTAAAGCCGGATTTGGACCGATGCTTGACACATTTGTACATGTTCCATTCAATGATCTGTCCGCCTTGGAAGCAAAAATTGATGAGCAAACAGCTGCCGTGATGTTGGAAGTGATTCAAGGCGAAGGTGGTGTTGTAGTTGGTGATCCATCTTTTATAACAGGAGTAGAGAAACTATGTGAAGATCATGATGTTCTTCTGATCGTTGATGAAATACAGACAGGGATAGGGCGAACAGGAAAACCCTTTGCTTATGAACATTATGACATTTCTCCAGATATTATTACCGTGGCCAAAGGGCTTGGTAACGGATTACCAGTAGGAGCGATTCTCGCAAAGAAAGCCTTTTATGAAGTGTTTGATGCGGGTAGTCATGGGACGACATTTGGCGGAAACCCGATCGGTATGGCTGCGGCACGAGCCGTATTGCAAACCATTTTTCAAGCGGACTTTTTACAAGAAGTCGAACGAAAAGGTCATTATTTGCAATCTGAACTGACAAAAAAGCTGGCAGATCAACCGATTGTCACAGAAGTACGTGGCAATGGATTGATGGTCGGGATCGTTTGTAATAGCGATGTATCCGGAATCGTTCCTTTACTCATCAGGGAAGGCATATTTGTTCTAGGTGGAGGCCCATATGTTATTCGGTTACTTCCACCGTTGACCGTAACTGATCAGGAAATCGATCAAGCGATTCAGCTCATTATGGAAGGTTTGAATCAGTTAGCAACTAAGAAGGTATGAACGGAACGACAATATCTAGGGAGAAGTGATGATAAAATGGCAGGAACCCCTATCCAAATGGAAGTGAAACATCAATTAGAAGGAAAGAATTTTTTAACATTGGCTGATTTTAACCAAGCTGAGTTGATGTATTTAATTGAGTATGGTTTAGAATTAAAAAGCAAACAAAAAAACGGTGTTCCTCACCGTATTCTTGAGGGGAAAACATTAGCGATGATCTTCGAAAAATCATCAACAAGAACACGAGTGTCTTTCGAATCTGGTATGTTTCAGCTTGGTGGTCATGCTCTATTTTTAAGTAAAGATGAATTACAGACTGGCCGTGGGGAAGAAATGGCAGACACGGCAAAGGTTATTTCATCCTATGTGGACGGTATCCTTATTCGTACATTTGAACATGATATTATCGAGGATCTTGCAGGGAATGCATCTGTGCCCGTTATTAATGGGCTAACAAACGACTTTCACCCCTGTCAAGTACTTGCTGATCTGATGACAATATATGAACAAAAAGGCAGTTTGATCGATCAAAAATTAGCCTTCATTGGTGATGGTAATAATATGGCCCATTCGTTATTAATTGGGTGTGCGATTATGGGGGTTGATTGTTCAGTAGGGGTCCCAAAAGGGTATGAAGTGAACGAAGAGATCCTCGCTTTAGCTCAAGAAAAGGCGAAGCAATCAGGTGCTTTGATTGAACAAGTACATGATCCGATCGCAGCTGTGAAAAATGCCGATATCATCTATACAGATGTATGGACGAGTATGGGCTGGGAAGATGAAGCGACAGATCGTATGGAGATCTTCGCAGATTATCAAGTGAATGAAGCCCTTGTTGCCCATGCGAAAAATGATTACTCCTTTTTTCACTGTCTTCCCGCTATACGTGGGGAAGAGGTGACCGCGTCTATTATTGATGGCCCTCATTCCGTTGTGTTTGATGAAGCAGAAAATCGCCTGCATGCACAAAAGGCGATTCTAGCATCGATCATATAAGTCAATCATGATAAGAAAGGCTCATCAAAACCTAATCGTGGTTGATGAGCCTTTTTCGTATTATAAAAGTAAAT
>DATGSG010000073.1:0-22567 GCA_035302925.1 Virgibacillus sp.
ATGGTAATGGTGACATTCATTCATACTAAAAGCGATTATTTGCGAGTCATAAGAACTTCCTATGTTACACTAAGAAGAGGGTGTCATTCCCTAAAAGAGCAACCAACTTCACGAGATCAAGAGAGTCGTGAAGTATGATTATAATATTGGAGGAAGTTATTTTGAATTATAGAAATCCCTTAGGAAGGGAACAAGTAGAGAAGTTGAAAAAGATCTCACGGGTCACTGGATATATTGCCTTATCTATATTTATATTGATTAGTCTGATGTTGTTTGTATTCCATTTCTTCACAGAGTACATTTGGATGGGATCGCTCGGTTACTCAGAAATATTTACGACGGTTTTATGGAATAAGATTATCCTGGCGGTCATTGGTTTCTTATTATTTGCCGTTAGTATCTTTTTTACATTGTATTGGATACATAGATCATATACGAATCATTTTACACGAAGACAATTGCCGAAGATCTTATTAGAGAAAAAGAAAGTATTCATGATGATTATTGGTTTATCAATCATTATAGGTATTATTGGTAGTAGTCTTACACAAGGGATTGGATGGGAACGAATGTTACGGTTTGTTCACCAGGAGAGCTTTGGGCAGACCGATCCATTTTTTAATTTAGACATATCCTTTTATATGTTTGATTTACCGTTTTTGAAATTCGGTGTCTTCCTCTTACTTGGATTAAGCATATTTATCTTTATCATTGAGATTGTAGCTTATTCTGTATTTAATATGTACCGAGTGAATCGAACAGCCCAGCTTCATTTAGGTGTAACGGTTGCTGCGATTGGATTGCTTTTAGCCTGTATTCATTTACTAGCTCCGTATGAAACACTACTCACGAATAGCGTGAATCTATTTCAAGAAAGTGTTGTTTATGGATTAAGTTATACAGATGATAAAGTGAATGTCCCGAAAGCCTATGTACTTGCGGGGGCAGCTGTCATTAGTCTCATTTGGATGATTGTTGTTTTAGCACGGGGCAGTCGGTTAGAAGCGTTAATCGCTCCGGTTATCTTTTATTTCGTATTGCTCGTTGGTGGGCAAGCGATCTCGATCGGAGTCCAAAACTTTGTTGTTTCCCCGAATGAGTTTACGAAAGAAAGTCCTTATTTGGAACATAATCTAAAGTTTACTAGAGATGCTTATCAACTAAGCGATATTGAAGAAATGGAACACCCTGGGAATGAATCCCTGGATGCTGAAATGATAGAGCGTAATCAAAAGACGATTGATAATATTCGAGTCAACGATGTGACACCATTATTAGAAGTATATAACCAAGTACAGACATTCCGAACGTATTATGATTTTAAAGATGTTGATATTGATCGGTATCAGATTGATGGTAATTATGAGCAGGTTTTCATTGGGGCTAGAGAATTAAGTACCGATGATCTTCCTGATCAAGCGCAAACATGGGTGAATCGATATTTACGTTATACCCATGGATATGGCGTCACCATGAGTCATGTGAACCGTGTAACTTCACAAGGTCAACCAGAGTATATGATGAAAGATATCCCATCAGAAGGAATAATAGATGTGGAACGTCCGCAAATTTACTTTGGTGAAGGGGATTATCCAAACGTTATTGCCAATAGTAAAGTGGAAGAGTTTGATTATCCATCTGGCGAGGAAAACGTACCAACACGATTTGATGCGGATACGGGTATTGCGATGAAAGGGATCAATCGATTGTTATTCTCGATCAATGAAGGCTCTTTCCGAATGTTTGTGTCTGATCAAATTACGAAGGAAAGTCAGTATTTAGAAACAAGGAATATTATGGAGCGGGTGAAACGAATCGCACCGTTCTTCCAGTATGATACGGATCCCTATATCTTCATACGTGAAGATGGAAGTCTCGCTTGGATAATTGATGCGTATTTATCATCTGAACGCTATCCATATTCAGAACCTTATGATCAAAATAATAGCTATATAAGAAACTCTGTTAAGGTCGTAATTGATGCTTATACGGGTGAAGTAGATTTTTATGTCGTAGACCCAGATGATCCTTTATTAAAAACATACAGCAACATTTTCCCGGGGCTATTGACAGAGGAGATTCCTGAGGATGTTCAGGAGCACTTCCGCTACCCAGAAAATCTATTCTCCATCCAAGCAGAAATGTATGGGACATACCATATGTCCAATTTAGAAGTATTTTATAATCGGGAAGATTTCTGGGAATTTCCAACAGAGAAATACCTTGATGAAGATATTGAAGTGGAACCATATTATATCACGATGAAATTGCCTGAGAACGATCAGGAAGAGTTTATCCTCATGCAACCTTATACACCAAAGAAGCGGCAAAATATGATTGCCTGGATTGGGGTTCGTAATGATGGTGATCATTATGGGGAAATGTTTGTTCACCGTTTTCCAAAACAAAAAAACATTTATGGTCCGCAACAAATTGAGAACCGAATAAATCAGGACAGTACGATTTCCCAGCAGCTGAATTTATGGTCACAAGGTGGATCAGAAATAATTCGCGGAAACTTGTTGGCGATTCCGATTGAGGATACGGTGTTTTATGTAGAACCGATTTACATTAAATCATCGAATAAAACATCACTACCAGAAGTGAAGCAAATTGTGTTAGCTTATGGTGAGGAAATTGTGATGGAGCCGACATTTGATGAAGCTCTTGATAAGATGCTTCAGTTAATCGATGAAGATAATAAAGACAAAGACAAAGATAAAGATAAAGACAAAGAGAAAGATCAAGAAGAAGCTGAAGTTGATGAGCCAGAAGACTCGGTGGATCCGATGATCGAATCTGAAGAAGCATTGCGTGATCTCGCCGATTTATTTGATGATTATCAACAAGCCATGTCTGATCGAGAATGGGAAAAAGCGGCTGAGATTATGATGGAGATTGAGCAGGAAATGGAAGCATATCAGTAAAACATTCTAAAATATGGGGGGATATTTTGAAGACATTGAATTATGCCGTTGTCATGCTTATCATCCTGATCCTTGTTGCCTGTTCGCCAAAGGAAGAATCGGCGAAAGAGGCAAACAAGCTTGGTGATTCAAATTCACTTGCATCAGAAAATCAAGTCATAGAAAAGGAAGATCCAGAAAGTGAAGAAGTGAAAGCCGATTCGCAGATCGAAATTACGTTACCCGCAGATTTTTTCGAAACAGAAGAAGATCTTGATGCACTCATAGAGGCAGAAAAAGATTCAGGACTCGGTGAAGTGGAAAAAAATGAGGATGGTTCGATAACGTATACGATGAATCATGCAGAACAACAAGAAATGCTCGATAATATTAGAGAAAATACAACAGAAACGATCAAGGATGTGATTAACAGTGAGGAATTCCCTTCGATTCACGACATCACATATCAGGATGATCTGTCAGAATTCACCTTTGTTGTCGATAAGGCCACATATGAAAGTGGTTTTGATTTAATAGGTACGATTGGCATTGGAATGTCAGGAATTTATTATCAACATTTCAATGGTGCTGAAGAAGATGCGAATGAGGTTGTCGTTCAGATTGTAGATGAATCAACAGACGAAGTTTTTGATGAGATTGTTTATCCTTAAATAAAAAACTGTTCAAGTATCTTGATACTTGAACAGTTTTTTTATGTTCCATAACGATGTCTACGCTGTTTATATAGTGTTGTTGCTGTCGGTAAAATAACACCAAGAAGAACGAGAACAACCCCAATCCATTGTATCCATGATACATGCTCATTTAATACAATAATGGACATGCATACTGCAGTCGGCAATTCAGAGGCACTTAAAATTGTGCCTAGTCCACTGCCAACTTGTGGCATCGAAATACTAAATAAAATTGGCGGTAGAACGACACCAAATATGCCAAGAATTGATCCCCATATCCAGAGACCATCCCCAATGGCTTCTGTAAATAACGTCACGGGTGGATAAATAATAAAGATAACAATAAGTGCACCTGTCGTCATAAACATACTCTTTCGAATGGGGTGAGTGGAAACCCCAACCCGACCACTAACAAAGATAAATACGGTGAAAAATAGTGCACCAAGTAAACCCAAGAGAATACCTTGTATAGGCAATGAATCAACGGAGGATCCGAAGAGGTTGACTGCGAATAATGAGCCGATAAACAGCACGGTAACAGAAATAATCTTCTCTCTAGTCGGTTGGACCCGATCAATAATCCATTCTCCAATTAACCCCATCCATGTAAATTGAAATAACATGATAATGGCGATCGAAGCATCTAAGTAGTTAAGGGAATTATAGTAAAACACTCCCGTTATTGCCATCGGTACTCCAGAGACGGCTAATTTAATGACCATTGAAAAGGGGGTTTTCACTTTTTTTATAAATAAAATTGTAACCCAAAATAATAAAGCACCAAATAAATACTGTGCTCCAACTACTTCAGCCGTATTAAAGCCATTTTGATAGGCGATCTTAACAAATGTCGATGGAATTCCAAAGCTTACCCCACCTAAAAAGGCTAATAATGCATATACCCATGGTCTCACATAAAGTCCCCCTCTCATCGTGCTTATTCCATCTTAAATACTATCTGCAAAAGGGGGATAATGCAATCAATAATAACAGGCTGAATGGCATTTAACCACCATTCAGCTAGCTATAGATTCTTAAAAAGCGGATGTGTTGTAGAACTTCCACTTATGTAGGCATTTTTTCAACTTGCGTCATTTCAAGTGCCACCGCAGTCGTAAACTCCCTCGTCACTTTAGGAATGATGGTCTTAAGGACGGAGTTAATCATCGGTCCCATCATTCCCTTGGCGGTAATGCGAAGGCACCCGGTTATTCTTGTCTTTTGTTCGGATAATGATGTTGCCTCAAAATAACCTTTCCCTACGAATTTTTCATTTAAGCCAACTAAATCGAATGTTATCTTTGTTGGTCTGTTCCATTCTGTAATGTCCAAGCTCATATGAACGGTTTTCTTAATAAACCCGGCATCCCCTGTGAACTTCCAGGTGGATTGTCGTTCGGAAACCATTTTATGTTCAAGGTAGCCCGGTATAAGTGGTGCCCAATTATTCAACTCACGGACAAACAGCCAAACATGATGAATCGGTAAGTTGGCTTCTACTTGGTGAATTCCCGTCGTCATGAACAGCCCTCCTTTTTGAATGATCACATGTTTAACATGACACTCGACTAGTGTATGTCGCGGTATAAAAAATGAGAACTAATAAGAATGAATTTCATAATAACCGTAACCAACAATGAATGGGGATGATAAATTCATTTATAAAGGCGTATTTTAAAACTTGCGGTTGTTATTATTATAAATTACGCTATAATATACATACCGTACGGTTAGTACGCGAGGGAAGAGATAGGAGATGGAGTCAATGAATTTTTCCCATCCTAAAAGGGTGCTTGATCTACAGGAAAAGCTAACAACATTTATGGAAACAGAAGTCTATCCGAATGAACCTGTGTATGAAGAACAAGTAAATGCACAGACTGATCGGTGGGCAGCTGTTCCCCCGATTATCGAGTCGTTAAAAGAACAGGCAAAAGAAGCAGGTTTATGGAATTTATTTTTACCGGATTCCGATTATGGTGCCGGACTGACGAATTTAGAATATGCTCCATTATGTGAAATCATGGGGCGTTCGATGATCGGTCCCGAAGTATTTAATTGCAATGCACCAGATACTGGGAATATGGAAGTACTTGCACGCTACGGAACGGAAGAACAAAAGAAACAATGGCTTGAGCCTCTACTAGCTGGTGAGATTCGTTCTTGTTTTTCAATGACTGAACCTGATGTCGCATCAAGTGACGCAACCAATATCGAGGCCAGTATTGAAAGAGATGGGAATGAATATATTGTAAATGGGCGAAAATGGTGGACCTCAGGTGCTGGTGATCCACGCTGTAAAATCTCGATCTTTATGGGGAAAAACGATCCTGATGCAGCTAAACATGAACAACAATCAATGATTTTAGTACCGATGGACACACCTGGAGTGAACGTTGTCCGAAAGCTCTCCGTATTTGGTTATGATCACGCTCCACATGGTCATGCCGAAATAATCTATGACAATGTCCGCGTTCCCGCAGAAAATATGTTATGGGGTGAAGGAAAAGGGTTTGCGATTGCGCAAGGAAGACTTGGACCAGGTCGGATTCACCATTGTATGCGTCTCATTGGAGCTGCAGAACGTGCGCTAGCTGATCTGTGTAAGCGCGTTCAGGGGAGGAAGGCATTTGGTGAAAAGCTAGCAGATCAAGGAGTCATTCAAGAATGGATTGCAGATTCAAGAGTCGATATTGAGCAAGCCCGTTTATTAACCTTAAAAGCGGCGTATATGATGGATATGGTTGGTAATAAAGAAGCACGAGCTGAAATCGCCATGATAAAAGTTGTCGCACCGAATATGGCATTGCGTGTGATTGATCGGGCAATCCAAGCGTTCGGTGGTGCAGGAGTGAGTGGTGATTTTACACTAGCTTCTGCTTGGGCAAATGCGCGAACATTACGATTGGCTGATGGTCCTGATGAAGTGCACCGTCGCCAAATTGCAAAATTAGAGTTAAGAAAACACCAATAAGGGAAGGATTGATCATTGATGCATGCACTGGATTTATTTAAATTGGATCAGAAAACAGCAATTGTTACGGGAGGTGCCCGTGGACTTGGGGCACAGATTGCGAAGGGACTTGCTGAAGCAGGCGCAAATATTGTCATTTGTTCACGCAAACTCGCAGCGTGTGAGGAAATGAGTCATGAATTAAAAGAATTAGGTGTGGATGCCCTCGCGTTCGAGTGTGATGTTACGAATCCGGCCGATGTAAAAAAGGTCGTTTCAGAAACACAGGCCCATTTTGGATCCATTGATATTTTAGTTAATAATAGTGGTGCAACATGGGGAGCAACAGTAGAGGATATGCCATTAGAAGCGTGGGAGAAGGTCATGAACGTCAATGTGACAGGAACATTTATTATGAGCCAAGAAGTTGGGAAAGTGATGATTGAACAACAACACGGGAAAATTATTAATATCGCTTCGACCGCAGGGTTTGGGGGGACCCACCCATTCATGCAGACGATTGGCTACAATACGAGTAAAGGGGCGATTATGACTTTTACCAAAGATTTAGCTGTAAAATGGGGCCAACATAATATTAATGTGAATGCATTAGCACCTGGATTTTTCCCTACTAAAATGTCTGAAGTTGTGATTGAGCATGGGAAAGAAATCATTCTTGGAGAAACCCCACTCCATCGATTAGGAAATGATTCCGATTTAAAAGGAGCTGCCTTATTTTTAGCATCACAAGCATCTGATTATGTAAGTGGAGATATTCTTACAGTTGACGGAGGAGCTCATGCCTTTTAACATCTGTTTTCTGTATAATGAGAGGTATAATATAACATCATAAAAACAGACAGATGGGTGTGGAAAGCAGATGAAGGAAAAGATAACGGAAACAAGTATTTTATTATTTGGGAAGAAAGGGTTTAGTCAAACATCCATTCAGGATATCGTAACTGAATTGGATGTTACAAAAGGAACCTTTTACTATTACTTCCCAAGCAAGGAGCAGTTGCTGATGGATATCCATCAGGACTATATTACCAATTTAATTGAAAGGCAAGAATTGATCGTGAATGATCACACATATTCACAACAAGAAAAGTTGACCGCGATCATCCGTTTACTTATTAACGATATTGCTGATAAAGGTCCAAGTGCACGTGTTTTTTCTAGAGAAGTCCGGCATTTAGGGCCCCAAAACATGAAAATAATTAAGCAAGACCGTGATCAATTCCGTTTGAATATTGAAGCGGTCATTAAAGAAGGTATCGAGCAAGGAGAGTTAAAAGCAGACTTGCGTGCCGATATGGTAGCGTTTGGGATTTTAGGTGTAACAAATTGGAGTTATAATTGGTTCAAAACAGATGGAGATGTAGCGGAAGAAGAATTGGTCACTATTTTCTCCGAGATGATTTTAACAGGAATTGGTTCTTAATGTATTCGATTAGGTCTTTTTCGATCATAATTTTAAAGAAGGATCAGAATAATGGGGATATAAATATCACCCAAGGAGGGAAAGGCTGTGGAAATTAATGTCCGTGTTAGTGAAACTGATGCACTTGGACATATCAACAATGCCAATTACTTCACTTATATGGAGGAGGCACGAATTTCCTTTTTACAAGAATTAGAGATTGAGATTGAGAATGAACAATTTGTATTTATCCTCGCATCGACTACTTGTGATTTCATAAGTCAAGGATATTATGGAGAAACATTGAAAGTCGAGACAGATGTCATTCACATCGGAACGAAAAGCATTACGCTAGGAAGTCAGTTATCTGAAAAGGAATCTGGAAGACTCATTGCCAAGGGGCAAGCAACGATCGTTTATTTTGATGTGGATAAGCAAGTATCCATCGAAGTGATTGACTCCTTTAAAGAGAAATTACGCGTACATTTACGTTGAACAAGGAAGGGGAAAAAATGGATGAGCGATTTAGTGAATGATACGATCCATGTTCGAAAGGGCGAGGAATTGAATGTGGAAGTCGTACAAAAATTTATTGATGAACAGATCGAATCTGCACCAACAGGCCCGTTGGAGATTGAACAATTTGGTGCTGGTCATTCGAATTTAACGTATTTATTAAGAATCGGCTCATGGGAAGCCGTTCTGCGTCGCCCACCACTTGGACCTGTCGCACCAAAGGCACATGATATGGAGCGGGAATACAAGATATTGTCCAGTCTTCATCCACATTATCCGGTTGCTCCAAACCCGTATGTGTATGCAGCGGATAAAACGATAATAGGCAGTCCTTTTTTTATTATGGAACGTAGAAAAGGACTTGTGCTTGATACGGAGTTTCCGCAAGGGATCATATATGAACCTGAAATCGGGCAAAAAATATCTGAGTTAATGGTCGATCAATTAGTCGCCTTGCATCAAATTGATTATACAAAAACGGACTTAGCTGTTATGACAAAACCAGATGGCTTTATGGAACGTCAAGTTGGTGGATGGATCAACCGGTATGAACGCTCAAAAACGGATGATGTTCCTCGTATTGGCGAATTAACGGCTTGGCTCGAAGCAAATATACCTGTTTCTTCTGCACCGACAATCATTCATTATGATTATAAATTAAATAATGCGATGTTTAATGAGGATTTCACACAAATGACTGGGTTATTTGATTGGGAGATGACGACGGTTGGTGATCCATTAGCTGATGTTGGAGCAGCGATGAGTTATTGGATTCAGGCAGATGATCCACCATTATTAAAAACAGGACTCGGGCAGCCACCAGTGACGGTTATGGAAGGATTCTTTACGCGTGAGGAGTTTATCGAAGCTTATGCGAAGAAGAGTGGTCGGGATCTTTCTCATATTCACTATTATCTGACATTTGCTTATTTCAAACTCGCGGTTATCTGTCAGCAAATTTATTACCGCTATCAACAAGGGCAAACAGCAGATCCAAGATTCTCTCAGTTCAATTTATTCGTAAACAACTTAATTCTCCATGCTAGTGAAACGGCGAAAGGTTGAAGGCACAATGAAAATCCATGTATTGTTTAAAAAGGAAGAGATTGATGCTGCTCAGATGAAAGATGATAAAATTGCGATCGTATTTGATATCCTACTAGCGACATCAACAATAACAGCGTGCCTTGAAGCAGGGGCCAGGCAAGTGATCCCCGTTTTGGATGTAGCAGAAGCAAAAGTGGTAGCAGAAAGGTTTAATTCTATAGACATATGTTTAGCAGGAGAAGATCGTGGCTTATCTATTCCGGGATTTATGGATCCAACTCCATTGTATTTAAAAGAAAAGGTATCCGATAAAACGGTTGTTTTATTGACGACAAATGGAACGATTGCCATCCGGAAATCAGCAGATGCACACCATGTATATATATCATCCTTACTCAATGTACCTGCTGTTGTGGAGCAAGTTAGGAAGGTGCATAAGAACGAAACGATTGTACTCGTTTGTTCCGGATCACAAAACCAATTCTGTTTCGAAGACTTCTATGGGGCCGGCTATTTTGTATCTGAAATGGCTAAGCAATATGGAGAAATCGAATTGGATATGTCAGATCATGCTCTAGCAGCTATGGTTCTTTATGAAAGCGCAGCAACAGGGACAACAGAGCTTATGAAACAGACCCGAGTAGGAAAGATGCTCACGACATATGATTATCAAGAAGATCTTGCTTATATTAGTCAGCAAGGCATATCAACAGTCATTCCGAAGTTAATCAATGGAACGATCATAAGAACATAAGGATCGATCACGATATTTTTGAAACTCAAATTTAGTAAATGAAGAAATATATGGAGGTTTGATGAAAATGATGACAGCCGTTCAATTTAAAGAATATGGAAGTCCCGATGTATTGGAAATCATTGAAACAGAAATTCCATCGATTGATGATCATGAAGTATTGATCGATGTTCGAGCGATTGGTGTAAATTACGCGGATACAGCAAGACGGGAAGGGATCTATGTCGTGCCAACACCATTACCATTTATTCCCGGAGCAGAGGTTGCTGGTGTTATTTCTAAAAAGGGTGGCAAGGTCGAAAATGTCGAACTAGGATCACGTGTTGCGGTATTAATTGAACATAGTGGGTATGCGGACTATGTTGCGGTCGCCGCGAGTCATGTCATACCACTGCCAGACGAGATTACATTTGAACAGGCGGTCGCCATTCCCTTACAAGGCTTAACCGCTTACCATACATTAAAAACAATGGGACATATCGAAGTAGGTGATACGGTACTCGTTCATGCGGCAGCAGGCGGGGTTGGTTCACTGGCCGTTCAACTAGCGAAAAAATTCGGAGCAAGCAAGGTGATCGCCACGGCAAGTAGTGAGGAAAAGTTAAATTTTGCGAAATCCATGGGAGCGGATGAGCTTGTGAATTACTCCGAAGAGGACTGGGAAAAGCAAGTAAGGGAGTTGACAGATGGAAATGGTGTCGATATTGCCTTGGAAATGGTTGGTGGAGAGGTGTTTAATAAAACAGTTCGCTGTTTAGCTGAATTTGGTCGGCTCGTTGTCTTTGGTGCTGCAAGTGGGGAAATGGCGGAATTTAATCCATCCATGTTAATGGGCAGGAATCAAACTGTATCTGGATTTTTCTTACCGCAAATTATGAAGCGACCGAATCTGCTCTTGCCAAGTTTGCAGGAAATTATGACGCTTGTCAGTACGGGTGAATTAAAGGTAACGATTTGGGATCAGTATCCATTACGAGAAGCTGCCGAGGTACACCGGATATTACAATCACGAAAAACAAATGGGAAAATCGTATTAATTCCGTAAGAGGAGGGGGAAAAATGCATACTAGGCATTTAGAGTTTTTTCCAGCACGTGTTTCAAAAACACTAACCATACCGGAAACGACTATTTATGACAACCTTGTCATGACAGCGAAGAAATACCCAGAAAAAATAGCGATTGAATATTATGGGGGATCATACACATATGAGCAAGTATTGAAAGAGGTCGAGCATCTTGCCGGCTATTTAGAGAGAACATTAAAAGTGAAACAAGAAGAAAATGTGCTTTTATTGATGCAAAACTCACCACAGTTTTTGATTGGGTTTTATGCAATCTTACGGATACGAGCCGTCGTCGTACCGATTAATCCGATGAGTACGACGGATGACCTAGCTTTCTTTGTGAAAGATTGCGGAATCAAAACAGCTTTAGTAGGAGCCGAATTATATGATAAAATTGCATCTTTACGAGAAACTCAACAATTAGCGCAACTATTGATTGCCTCCTATGGAGATTATGCTGATGCGACAAAATCAATTGGAACACTACCCCCAGAAACTAAACGATCACATAAAGAAGGGGCCTTCGGAGTGACATGGAAAGAAGCCATGGCCAAAGAAGAACATCCAGCTCACTATGAAGGTAAAAGTGGTGATGTTGCAGTCATTCCGTATACATCGGGAACAACTGGTTTACCGAAAGGATGTGTCCATACGAATAAA
The DNA here is from genome assembly GCA_035302925.1 of Virgibacillus sp. Classification (GTDB taxonomy): domain Bacteria; phylum Bacillota; class Bacilli; order Bacillales; family Amphibacillaceae; genus CALAMD01. Next base: position 12,020 of record DATGSG010000073.1, read on the forward strand.
ACCGTTCAAGCGAATATTGTAGGGGCGTATCATTGGATGAATGTGACAGCAGATGCTGTCTCTTTAACAAGTTTACCATTATTTCACGTGACAGGTCTCGTCCATAGTGCTCTCTCACCCATATATGCGGGAAGCACCATTGTTTTATTAACCCGATGGGATCGCGCATATGCCGCACAAGCGGTTGAAAGATATCATTGTTCACATTGGATTAATATTAGTACGATGCTTATCGATTTCTTAGCGAATCCGAAACTTTCTGAGGTGGATATATCATCCCTTCAAATTGTAGGTGGAGGTGGTGCACCCCTTCCTGAAGCGGTCGGAAAACAACTGTTTGAACGAACTGGTCTTCATTATGTGGAAGGGTATGGCTTATCAGAAACGATGTCCCATACTCATTTTAATCCACCGGATCGTCCGAAATTACAATGTCTCGGAATCCCTTCCTTTGGTATGGATGCGCGGATCCTTTCTCCAGGTACAGATGAAGAACTTGATGTTGGGGAAGAGGGCGAATTGGTTGTGAATGGGCCACAAGTATTTACTGGTTATTATCACCGCGAAGATGAAAATGCAGCGTCACATATTGAGATTCAAGGTAAAAGGTTTTTCCGTACAGGGGATATTGTTAGAATGGATGAAGAGGGGTATTTCTTTATGGTTGATCGTCTTAAAAGAATGATCAATGCAGCCGGATATAAAGTGTGGCCCACAGAAGTTGAAACAATATTGTATAAACACCCTGCCGTGCAGCAAGCTTGTGTTGTTCGTTTCCCAGACGAAAAACGTGGGGAAACTGTCAAAGCACTTATTATATTGCATGATGAATTCAAAGGTAAAACGACTAAAAGTGAATTAATTGACTGGTCAAAGCAGCAAATGGCAGCCTATAAACATCCGCGAATTATTGAATTTAGAGATAAGTTTCCGACAACGATGAGTGGGAAAATACTCTGGAGAGAATTGCAAGAATAATGCGGAAAGATGTGGACAAATTTAATGAAGCAAGCCAAATTAAAGTGATCTCAAGTTAGGACGTATGACCATAATCGTTATACGTCCTGATGTCCTTTGAAGCAAGTAAAAGAACCGGAAGTAGATACGTGATTGTATGGTACGGAATGATCAATCGCTGACTTAAAACAGAAAACATACATATAATAGAATGAATCTCATAATTACCCTAATCAGCTACATCGATAGCACATATAGTTAAGAATGGTTCAACGAAACTATATGTCGTGAAGAAGTGGCACTAAACCGGTATTATGAAATTCATTAAATAAGATACAGAAACAACTTATATACATGACCTGAACGGGCACATCTATAGATGTGTGAATCTACTGTTTCTGAGATAGGAGAGAAAGATGAAAAACCTCATCGTTGATACATGTAAGGGCCAAGTAAAAGGCGAGGAAATTGGGGGTATTTCTGTATGGAAGGGAATTCCCTACGCAGAAGCACCGAACGGAAAGCGAAGATTTCAACCACCAGAACCACGTGGCAAATGGGAAGGCATATATGATGCGACAGCATTTGGACCTGTTTCGATTCAACCCGAAAATGGCATCATGGGACTGATTGATCAGGTTGATATCGAGGCAAGTGAAGATTGTTTGAACTTAAATATTTGGTCATCATCTACAGAAGGAAAATCCAGACCGGTTATGGTCTGGATACATGGTGGTGCATTTATAAATGGCTCTGGTTCAAGTGGGATTTATGATGGAACCTCATTTGTGGAGGCTGGTGATGTTGTCGTCGTTACCTTTAATTATCGGCTCGGTGTACTTGGTTTTTTGCATTTGGCTGAGATGGATCGTGAAACATATGGGCTTTCGGGAAATTGCGGTCTTCTAGATCAAATCGCTGCCTTGCAATGGGTAAAGGAAAATATTGCAGCCTTTGGTGGGGATCCAGATCGGGTGACCGTCTTTGGAGAATCAGCAGGAGCTATGTGTATTGGAGCCATGCTCACGATGCCGGCTGCAGAAGGCTTATTTCAACAAGCTATTTTACAAAGTGGAGCCGCAAGTGATGTCCTAACAAGTGAATCAGCTACAAAGGTTGCCATCATGATTTTGGAAAAATTAAACATAACTCGAGATGAATATGATAAAATAGTGGATGTTCCCGTAGAGGCGTTATTAGAGGCTGCTAAAGATATTCCACCAATGGCACTTGGTCCTGTAGTAGACGGGATATCGATTCAGCAACATCCGGAGATCAGTTTAAAGCAAGGCGTTGCGAAGGACATTCCCATCCTAATCGGAACGAATAAAGATGAATATGTTTTATTCACCTTTTTTGATTCATCCTGGGATAAATTAACAGAAGAACAGTCGGCAAGACGTTTTAAAAAAGCGCTCGGTCCTGCTTGGGAAGACCTTCGAGAGGGTTTTTATGAGGAGCCATTAAATAAAGAGCTGTTTGAGAAAGTGATGTCGATGCAGATGTTTACTTATCCAGCTATCCGATTGGCAGAAGCCCAAGCAAGCTATGGATCACCCGTTTGGATGTACCGATTTGATTGGGAAAGCCCTGTCTTTTTTGGAGGGTTAAAAGCTTGTCATGCCATGGAACTTCCTTTTGTTTGGAATAATCTAGCTAAACGTGGAATGGATCTCCTACTTGGCCCAGCGCCACCGCTGAGTGTAGCCGAACAAATGCAACAAGCTTGGATATCCTTTGCCTATCAAGGCGATCCGAATACACGTACTTTACCAAAATGGCCTTCATATGATCACCAGGATAGAGCGACCATGCATTTTAACAAAGAAAGTAAACTGATGAATGATCCAGATCGAGAAACACGTTTTATTTGGCAACAAAAATGAGAAGATAGAGAGATAATAGGGGGAGTTTATTTGATGAGGAAGCGATTTCAAGGAAGGGTAGCCTTTATAACGGGTGGAAGTCAGGGCATTGGGAGAGCAATCGCAGCAGAATTTGCTGCACAAGGGGCAAAGGTTGCTGTCATTGACATTAATGAAACCGCTTTATTGAAGGCGGAAGAGGAATTAAAAGGCGAAGGATATGATGTCTATACGAAAGTTGCCAATGTCGTCCATCCTGAAGAAGTGGAAACAGCCATGAATGAAGTGGTAGAGAGATTTGGTTCACTTGATATTCTCGTTAATAATGCCGGTATTTTGCGGGATAATTTATTATTTAAAATGAAGGACAGTGATTGGGAACAAGTGATGGATGTGCATTTGAAAGGAGCCTTTAATGCGTCACGCGCTGCGCAAAAGCATATGGTTGATCAGCAGTATGGACGCATCATTAATCTGTCTTCAACATCTGCTCTTGGGAATCGTGGCCAAGCAAACTATGCAACCGCCAAAGCTGGGTTGCAAGGGCTCACGAAAACATTGGCTATTGAGCTAGGCAAGTTTGGGATCACGGTAAACGCTGTTGCTCCCGGATTCATTGAAACAGATATGACCAAAGCTACAGCCAAACGGATGGGCGTTCCTTTTGATGACTTTATTGAAATGGGGATCTTCACTATTCCTGTCGGACGAAGTGGAAAACCGGCTGACATTGCGCATACTGTCGCTTTCTTTGCTGACGAGCAGTCTTCTTTTGTTAATGGCCAAGTGCTGTATGTGGCGGGTGGCCCAAAAGATTAGTAGATCGTCTTGCAATTAGGAATTCTACATAAATAAGATCTAAAGATAAACAAAAAGGGGGAAGCAAATGGAGGAAGCACTGGAATTAGAACAACGCCCACATAGGCGAAAAAGAAAGTGGAAAAAGATTATTTTTATAACAATAGGAATAATTGTCTTGCTCATTATAACCGGCTTATTGTACGCCAATCATTATATTAATAAATCTTTACCTGAACATGAGGGGACCATTCAACTGCCTATTTTAAAAGAAGAGGTAACCGTCATAACCGATGAACATGGTGTACCCCATATAAAAGCAGAAACAGACCAAGACTTATATGCTGCCCAAGGATATATCCAGGCACAAAGCCGACTTTTTCAGATGGAGCTCTCAAGAAGGCAAGCATCAGGTACATTAAGCGAAGTCGTTGGTGAGTCAAGCATTGAAACGGATAAATATTTCCGTACACTCGGATTACGTCGTGCCGCGGAAAAGTCAATGGCTCTTTATTCAGATGAAGATAAACAAATATTGGAATGGTTTTCTGAAGGGGTAAATGCTTATATTGGAGAAGCAAAAGAGACGGGTAGCTTACCGATTGAATTCACATTACTCGGTTCAGAGCCGGCCGAATGGACGCCGCTTGACTCGTTAACCATAGGCAAGTATATGGCCTATGACTTAGGCGGGCATTGGGAAAGTCAAGCCTTTAATTATTATGCCTTACATCAATTTGAAGAAGAAAAAGCGTACGAGTTATTTCCGAGTTATCCAGAAGAGAAGCCAACCATTATTGGTGAAGACGAGGTTGATGTAGCGCATAGCTTTGAACATGCCCTAATTCCTGAGCCATTTAATGGGAGTAATAACTGGGTCGTCAGCGGTAATAAGTCGGCATCAGGTCAACCATTATTGGCGGATGATCCCCATTTAGGATTAGCAACACCATCTGTCTGGTATCAGATGCATTTGGAAACAAATGATTTAAATGTAAGTGGCGTTATCTTTGCAGGAGTTCCTGGAATTATTTTAGGTCATAATAAAGATATTGCTTGGGGCGTTACGAATACAGGACCAGATGTACAGCAATTGTATCTTGAAAAACGGAATCCTGAAAACCCCGAAGAATTCATGTTTGAAGGAGAATGGGAGACGGCCGAAGTCATCGATGAACCAATCAACGTAAAAGGAGAAGTCATAGACTATCAGGTCGTTGAAACAAGACATGGTCCAGTCATTTCGGAGTTTGCCGAAGATAGTGGAGAAGATAATGTACTCTCATTACGCTGGACAGCATTGGAACCGACGACAGAATTAAAAGCAATTATTGAAATTAATCATGCGACAAACTGGAAAGAGTTTGAAACCGGATTGGAAAAATTCCTCGCACCAGCACAAAACTTTGTCTTCGCGGCTAAGGACGGGACGATTGCTTATAAGGCAAATGGAAATATACCAATCTATGAAAATAGTGAGGAGGCGTTATTACCACTCCCTGGATGGGAGAAGGAATATGAATGGGATGGCTATATTCCATTTGATGAGTTGCCAACAGTGATCGATCCAGATAAGGGTTTCATTGCCACAGCAAATAATAAAGTAGTGGGTGATGAGTACCCGTACCATATTAGTCATAGATGGGCACAACCTTATCGATATGAACGAATTGCGGAAGTACTTGAAGCGAAAGATGACTTTACGGCTGAAGATATGAAAGCGCTGCAGATGGATACGATGAATTTACGAGCAAGGGAATTTGTCCCGTTATTTGTGGATCAGTTAGCAGATGCAGATCTCAATGAAAGTGCAACTCAAGCGCTGGAGTCACTTGCTGAATGGGATTTTAATGATGGTGTAAGTGATTCACAACCATTAGTTTTCCAGCATTGGTTTATGGAGATTGAAGCGTTATTATACACGGAAATTCCCGATAATATGCTAGATTTATTCAGTGGGAAAGCACAAACGACAGATCAATTATTACGAACATCATTTGACCAAAATGAGGAATCCATTTGGTTCACAGACCAAGGGGGATTGAATACGGTCCTGGAAGCATCTCTTGAATCAACAGTAGATCAATTAGAAGAGGAATATGGAATCGATCAAACCAAATGGGAGTGGGGCGATTATCACCAAGTAGAATTTAAACATCCCTTATCAAGCATTCACCCGGTCCTCGCTTATTTCTTTAATCATGAGGAGCCAATCCCAGTCGGGGGAAGCCGGGTCACGCCCATGGCTGCTAGTTATGATCAAAAAACAGGCGAAGTCAATCATGGAGCATCTTGGCGTTTTGTCATTGATGTAGCCGATTTAGAAACTGGGCACCATATCGTTGGGCCAGGTCAAGCCGAGCATTTTAGAAGTGATTGGTACCACGATCAAATGACGGATTGGGTCGATGGAACATTTCATGAAACAACCTTAACTGATCCAGAGGGCTTGGAATTGACCCTCACACCATAATATAAAAGGTATAATTGATACGGATTAAAAATGGATAAAAAGAAACATCCCAATCTGGCTTAAGCCCAGATTGGGATGTTTTTTTAAAATAATAAATGAGCAATTAATGTAATAACTGGTAGGGTGATGACGGTTCGTAAAAGGAAGATAATAAATAAGTCCTTGAATGAAACAGGAACCTTAGATCCGAGTAATACACCACCTACTTCAGACATGTAAATTAATTGGGTCACAGATAATGCTGCAATAATAAAGCGAGTCATTTCCGATTCAATGGAAGAACCAATAATCGCGGGTAAGAACATATCGGCAAATCCGACTAAAATCGTTTCAGAAGCTTTCGCTGCCTCCGGAATTTGCATGAGTTCTAATAGCGGTACAAATGGAATTCCAAGCCATACGAAGAACGGTGTATATTCAGCTAAGATGAGTGCGATGAGCCCAAAGGCCATGACAATTGGTGCGACCCCCATCCACATATCAAGTACGTTTTGCCCACCTTCTTTCAGGAATTTATAGACGCTTTTTTCCTGGCGACTTCGTTTAATTGCTTGCTCATAACCAAATGTAAAGGCATTATGATCATTTGGTATACGTTCATCAATTCCATCTGAATCAAGGTTGATGTACTTATCCTTCTTTCGTGATAACGGTGGGATACGTGGCATAATAAGAGCTGCAACAACCCCAGCGACAAGTACGGTTAAATAAAAGGGAATAAACATATGCTCAAGTCCAACTGTTTCAATAATAACAAGGGTAAAGGTTATGGAAACGATGGAGAAAGTTGTCCCAATGACTGCCGCTTCTCGCTTCGTATAATAGCCGGCTTCATATTGTTTACTTGTGAGAAGGACCCCAATTGTGCCATCGCCAATCCAAGAGGCGAGCGCATCAATCGAAGATCTCCCAGGGAGCTTAAATAAAGGACGCATTATTTTTGTCATTAATGTACCGAATAATTCCAATAACCCAAAATTCATTAATAAAGGCAGAAATAATCCAGCAAATAAGAAGACCGCGAATAATGTATGGAGTAAGCCGTCTAAAAGCTCTTGTCCCGTATTTTCCCCATAGATCGCCTCGGGTCCGATTTCAAAGAAGACCATGACCGCAAAAATAGCGGCGATTACTCTTGTGATCGCCCAAAAAGGGGTGACATTAAATAGATTTTGAAAAAATGGTGTCCGTGCGAATAGCTGCTGCTCCCTGACTTTAGATAATACGGTGCATAAGGCAGTCAGTACGATGATGATTACCATGATAGCGGATAATTGCTTGGCTAATAGTTCTTCAATCCAATTTGCTAGGATCGCAATCGGTATCGTGAATCCGTCAGCCGTTTTAACTGGTGACATAAATAAAAAGATACCAATAATGGATGGGATAATAAATTTCGCATGATCATACCATTGATACTGTTTTTTATTCATTCCGTTCCTCCTTCTTTATTCAATGAACGAGGAGTACCCATCATTGATAACAAGTGCTTGATAACACACAGATTTATTTCATTATAAATGATTGTGGTGTGATAACCAAATATAAGTGGATATTAAAGCTTATGTTAGATTAATGATTGATATATGTACCACTATGTTTTAGAACCGCTACATAGAAATCGGTAGAATGTTACCCATCAGAAGAAGTATTTTCTAATGAATAATGAAGATAACCAAATGGAAACCGAATAACTCATCACGATTCGAAAAGACAGGAGACAGCTTTAAAGTGCTGCCCCCTGTCTTTTAATATTTTATTCATAGAGAAGGTTACTGTACACATGCCATACCTTCATTTTTAATATCATCGATTCTAGCGGGACCGATCCCAGGTATCTTTGTCATCTCATCAATCGTTTCATAGGACCGTTGATCAATGAGATCCTTGGCTCGTGCTGGACCAATATGAATGATCGCCTGAACTTCATCAAGAGAGGCTTCATTTATATCCACACAATCTTCATGAGTTGTTGTCGCGGGCTCCTCCTGTTTTTCTTCGGTTGGTTCTTCTTTTTCAACCGGAGTCGATGGTGTGCTTTCTGGAGTTATTGTTCCGTCGGCTTCCGTTTGCACATCATAATCGACCCCATCTGTTGTAACCAAGACCGTTCCATGGATATCTGTTCCATATAATGTAATACCACTATTTTGGATAAGCGATACGACATCAGGGCTTGGATGACCATATGAATTATTGTGACTGGCACTATAAATAGCGACAGCAGGATCGACAGCTTGAATGAATGCTGGATCACTGGATGTATTTGATCCGTGATGACCAAGTTGTAGAAAATCGGCTTCCACATCTCGACTCATCATGAGCAATTCCTCATTTTTATAAGCATCACCTGTAAAGACAAACGCAATGTCTCCATATGTAAAGCGAGCTGAAATCGAATCTTCATTTAAATTCCCGGTTAGACTGCTAGGATGTAGAATTTCAATTTCTAGAGGACCAATCTCAAATTCATCACCTGCCCGCGGCTCTGAATAGTCAGCATCACTATCGGTTACCGCTTTAATCGCATCTTGGAATGTTCCAGATGAACTCGTGTTCCCGGATAACCAAACTTCGCCAACATCATATATATGAATAATATCTTTGAGTTGTCCAATATGGTCTGCATGTGGATGGCTAATAATAATTAAATCGATAAACTGAATGTTTTGTTGAGCTAAATAATTGCTTACATCACTTTTATTCCAATCACCTGCATCATACAAAATCGTGTAGGTATCATCATGATCCGTATATTGAAAAAGCGTGGAATCTGCCTGTCCTACATTGATATAATGAACATGTAGTTCAGATAGGTCCGTTGGTTTTGGCTCCTCCTTCGATTTCTCTTCTGCCTTTTCCTTCGCCGGTTTCTTTTCAGATTTCTTTTTATTGTCTGCTTCAGGTTCAGCATCCGATTGTAAGGCGCTTTCAGGTACGGATTCGGCTTGTTTTGATTCATTAACAGGTTGACCACAAGCCGCTAAAAGCAAGGCGATGAGTATGGGGAATAGAACTCTATTCTTCATGTTGTTGCTCCAATCATAATATAATATCATCTCGATAAAGACTATCAAATGCAAGTCGAAAAAGCTAGAAACGAGATGAATTGAGACTGATAGATTGCTTAAAAGTTCATTTTGGCTAAAAAATAACGTAGATATCATTCATTAAGGAAGGAGAAAATGCTCGTTTTCGAGAGAAGACTATTCTATTCGCCCGTTTTGCTTGGATGCATCATATCGTTGTTATGGGATACTAACATAGAGGAGGAAAAAGAAGGGAGGCGAGCTATTCTGAAGGTTAATCTTGTCACGCTCATCATATGGCTTATCGTAACCACAGCTATAGAAAAGGTGCCAAATGGACATGTGCAGTTTGTTCACGGTGTAGTGGATCGTTTGGAGGATCAGGATCAAGCGGTCATCCTTGTTGAATCGAAAAATCAAGAATGGGTTGTTGCCCAAGAGCGGTTTCCTGAAATAACAAAAGCTGGAATGAGCGTCATTGTAAAACTGAACAATGACGTCATTATCCAATTGTTTGTGGACGTAAATAGAACGATAGATCGGAAAGAAAAATCACTTCAGCTTATGCGTCTGTTAAGACAACAAAAAAGATAACCCCTCACCCCAAATGCTCAAATCATTTGGGGTGAGGGGTTATCTTTAAGGTTAGTAGACAAATGCTCAAAGCATTTGTTTGATTAAATCTATAAGATTGAAAGACAAATGCTCAAATCATTTGTTCGATTAAATCTATAAGATTGAAAGACAAATGCTCTACGTACTGGATCTTTTCAGGTGTAATAAGTTGGCAGAGATGAGTCGGTTTCGAACGGTAATTCCGGCTGAGGCAGCAATAAATGCCTTGATAAACCCACCAATAATAAATGGTGCAAACCCTCCAATGAAGGCGGCTGTCCACGTGATCTCAGCAATGAATTTCAGCCAAACGGTACCGAATATCAATGTAATAAACATACCAATAATATTAGCAATGAGTGCATTCGTAATCGTAAAACTCGTTTTCTCAAGATAATATCCCATGATGAATACGGCAGGAACAAAGCCAACTAAAAACCCACCAGTCGGTCCGATTAGAATTCCTAATCCACCAGTAAATTGAGCGAAAACCGGCATACCAACAGCACCAATCATTAAGTATAGGAGAGTAGAAATCGTTCCCAATCTGGACCCTAGTATGGTGGCAGCTAAACCAATGGCTAGCGTTTGTCCCGTAATCGGAACACCAAAAGGTAATGGAATCACAACTTGCGCTAATACACTAATAATCGCTGCAAATAAAGCAGTAATAATCATCAGTCGTAATTTAAAACTTGAATCTGACATGATTCTGACATCTCCCTTAATAGTATGTTAACCTACCTTTGAAGTGGTTTACATTCATATAATAGCGGAGGCCCTCACTATTTGTCAACAACTTAATGAATTT
>DATGSG010000074.1:0-17632 GCA_035302925.1 Virgibacillus sp.
GTGATGAAATAAAAAATGCTAAGTGAAATAGAAAGAGGCGAAAGTCTGTTAATCCTTTCCAGAATGGACTATTTATATTAAAATAGGAGACAGTAAAATGTAACTACTTTAATGCCATAGGTGGACAAGGAGATTTGACCATATGTATCTTGCTGATATGAGTATGAATAACTGGAAAGATTTTGAGTATGAACAATTAGAAGCATTCATTATGGAATTATTAAATGATTATGAGAAATTAGGACCACTGCCAGGCATATTATTACCTTTTATCGAAGCTTTTTTACCGTTTTTACCCTTATTTGTGTTTGTATTTGCTAATGCAGCTGCATATGGGCTTTTGAAAGGGTTTCTTTTATCTTGGGCTGGTTCAAGCTTAGGGTCGATTATTGTCTTTTTAATTATTAGAAAACTTGGGGATCGCAAAGTTTTTAGGAAAATTCGTGGTAATAAACAAGTAACAAAAGTGACGACATGGTTAACACGGCATGGGTTTGGTCCGCTGTTTTTATTATTATGTTTCCCGTTTTCGCCTTCATCTGTTATTAATGTGGTTGCAGGGCTGTCGAAAATTAGTACACAACAATTCGTGCTTGCGGTACTGTTAGGGAAATCAGTCATGATCTTCTCGATTGCTTATATTGGCTCAAGCATCTTTGAGTTTGCCCAGAATCCGGTTCGAACGATTGTCGTGGGTGTTTGTATCGTATTGTTTTGGATCATTGGGAAGTATGTAGAAAAGCGATTGCAAAAGAAGGCAGAATTAAGAGCCGTACGTGAACAAGATGCCGATGAATAAAAGTGTCCTGTTCAATCTTACTTATAAAAACTACTTTAAGGCCTCTATCTTTGGTAATATTAAGATAGAGTCTTTTTATGTTAATGAATTTCATAATCCCTATTTATAGCTATATCACTCCAATGGCGAAGTGGCATAGCTGTTTAGGGTAATTATGAAATTCATTCATGTACAGTGAAATTCATTAGAATAGAAGGGGAATATAAATGGGACTTCGATTTTTGTTAGGGAGAGCTGGTTCAGGCAAGAGTGGCCGTTCATTAGATGAAATCAAGGCCATGTTAGTAGAAGAACCAAGAGGGCCGGCTATCTTTTATATCGTTCCAGATCAGATGACATTTCAACAAGAGTATGCCTTATTTAATGATGAGGATGTCCAGGGAAGTATCCGGGCACAAGTTGTTAGTTTTTCAAGGCTTGCTTGGCGCGTTCTCCAAGAAACAGGAGGCGGAACAAAACAATTTATTAGTTCCGTTGGGATTCAAATGTTGCTGCGCAAGATCATTGAAGAGAAAGATACAGGCTGGCAAGTATTTCAAAAGGCAATGAAGAAACAGGGCTTTTTAGATAATCTTGAAAATATGATTACTGAATTTAAACGGTATCAAATTACACCGGAAATGTTGCAATTGCAAATGAAGGAGCTGGGGGAGTCTGCCCATCTGGATCCGGGTGAAAAGTCGTTAACAAGTAAGTTGGATGATTTATCCTATGTGTATGAAAAGTTAGTTATTGCGCTTCATGATAAATATGTGGATGCTGAAGATCAATTGCAATTACTCGCAGATAAAATTAGCGAGACGACATTGTTGGAAGATGCTGAAATCTATTTCGATGGGTTTCATCGATTTACACCACAAGAGTTGCATGTTATTGATGTATTAATGAAGAAGTGTAAACGAGTTACCGTTGCTTTAAATATGAATAAGCCACATGAAGAAGATGTATCAGAGTTGGATTTATTTTATCAAACAACGGAAACATATGAAACGTTAAAAGAAATGGCGCAAGAAAGTCAGATTAAAATAGAAGAAGATGTTGTGATGGATCAAGCGAATGGCCGTTTTAAGGAGCGACCTTATTTCGATCATTTGGAACGTTATTTTGATGTGCGTCCAGCACCGGAATTTACGGATGAGGCTCCACTCCAAATCGTTGAGGCTGTTCATCCACGGGCAGAAGTTGAAGGGGTTGCCCAAGAAGTGCTTCGGCTCGCACGGGAAGAAGGGTATCGTTTCCGTGATATGGCTATTTTCATTCGAGAAACAGATGAATACCACGATTTAATTGCGACTATTTTTGAAGATTATGATATTCCCGTTTTTATTGATGAAAGAAGAACGATGCTCAATCATTCACTCATTGAACTGTTACGCTCACTATTTGATATTGTCGAAAGTAATTGGCGGTATGATGCTGTCTTCCGTTTGCTGAAAACAGGGTTTATTCCAGCAACTGATCAGGAATACCCGTTGACACATGACGCGATTGATGAGCTTGAAAACTATGTGTTGGAATACGGAATTCGCTCGCGTGAAAGATGGTTCGGAACGGAAGAATGGAAGTTTCAGCGGTTCCGTGGCTTTGAAGAGGCTGTACAAACAGATGCGGAAATAGAAACACAGCGAAGGATCAATCGCTATCGTGCCCAAGTGAAACAAGCCTTACAGCCATTTGATGAGCAAATTAGGCAAGACGCGACGATTCATGACTTGTGTAAAACGACCTACGTATTATTAGAAGAACTTGAGATTCCTGTACAGCTTGAGCAGATGCGTGAGCAATATGATGAGCAAGGGGAAAATGAAAAAGGACGCGAGCAAGAACAAGTATGGGATGCTGTTGTTCAATTATTTGATGAAATGGTTGAAATGGCAGGGGAAGAGACCATTTCGCTCGCAACATTCCGGGTAACCCTTGAGGCAGGTTTTGAGTCCCTAAAATATGCTCATGTTCCACCAAGTATTGACCATGTCATTGTCGGTACGATTGACAGATCGAGGATCAGTGGGATGAAGTGTTCTTTCCTACTCGGTGTGAATGAGGGAGTCTGGCCAATGAATCCGCCCGTTGAGGGGATCATTAATGAACAAGAACGGGGAATATTAGCGGTTCACGGTTTACAATTAGCAGAGAGTAATCGTCGTAAACTTTTAGATGATTGGTTTTATATGTATATTGCCTTTACATCTGCGCAAGATTATCTCTGGGTCAGTTATTTGCTTGCAGATGAATCGGGGAAAGCCAAAATGCCTTCGCAGCTTATTAAACGGCTGAAGGATATGTTCCCCGCTTCGAGTACACCGGTTTTATTACAAGATCCAGATGATCTATTTGAAGCGGATCGATTTATTACGACACCATTTAAAACACGATCTGCCTTAACAGCACAATTAGCACGCTATCAAAATGGTTATCCAATTCAGCCAATCTGGCATCATGTGCTGGACTGGTATATTAGGAATCATTCCAAATATGAGGCAACATATATCGTTTTACAAAGTTTGTATTATCAAAACACGCCGGTTAATTTATCGAAGGAAACCGTCGAAAAGCTTTATCCGAAAAAGATTGATATGAGTGTATCGAGATTAGAAACCTATTATCGGTCTTCTTATCAACATTTTGCTCAATATACATTAGGTTTAAAAGAGCGAAAGACATATAAACTAGAGGCACCCGATATTGGGCTGTTATTTCATGAGGCATTAAAGAAGATAACAGAATGGATCCAGGAAGAAGGGAAGGAACTTGCCAGTTTAAACAAGGTTGATGCGAATAAATACGCGAATAAGGCTGTATCAAAATTAGGCGGTATTTTACAACATCAAATCTTACGCAGTTCAAATCGAAATCAATACATTCAAACGAAACTTCAAGAGGTGATCGCACGGACGGTCTTTATTTTAAGCGAACAAGCGAAACAGAGTGAGTTTGTGCCGATCGGTTTAGAACTTGGTTTCGGTAAAGATCAAACACTCCCACCAATTACCATTCCATTACCAAACGGATTTGAACTTAGTTTGCGGGGGCAAATTGATCGGGTTGATCGAGCTGATCATCATGAAGAACTTCTCTTAAGAATTATTGATTATAAATCAGGTGCAACAGGTTTAGATCTTGTTGAAGTGTATTATGGATTGGCTTTACAAATGCTTACCTATTTGAATGTTGTATTGGCTCATTCTGAACAATGGTTAGGGATCAAGGCGACACCGGCTGGGATCTTATATTTTCATGTTCACAATCCGATGATCTCAACGAATGAACAGATGCAGGCAGAGGATATTAGTGATGAAATTCTAAAGAAATATAAGATGCAAGGGCTCGTACTTTCGAATGAAGAGGTCGTCAACATGATGGATACATCACTCGAAGTTGGCTCCAGTCCGATAATTCCGGTCGGTATGAAGAAGAACGGGGGATTTAATGCCTACTCGAAAGTGGCCGATGAAGAGACATTTCAGATTCTGCAATCCCATATTAAAAAGTTAATTATTCAAGCAGGTGTTGATATTACGAGTGGTAGAGTTGACTTAAATCCGTTTCAATACAAAACAAAAACGGGTAATCAATGGGACCCTTATTTATCTGTCTCACAGTTCGATCCGAGCTTAAAGGAAAATAAATACAGAATGCTTCGAAATATGACGGATGAAGAAGTATTGCAGAAAATGAAACAAGAGGAGGGGAAGTAGTGGTCAACTGGACAGCAGAACAAGAAACGGCGATTTATACAGAGGGAACGGACGTGCTCGTGTCCGCTGCAGCAGGTTCGGGAAAGACAGCGGTGCTTGTGGAGCGGATTATCCAAAAAATCTTGACGAAAGAAAATCCAATTGATATTGATGAATTACTTGTTGTTACATTTACAAATGCTGCTGCACAAGAGATGCGTAATCGGGTTGGTTTAGCGCTCGAAATGGCATTGGAGGAAGATCCAACTTCCGTTCATTTGAAGAAACAATTGTCTTTGCTACAGCGGGCATCGATTTCTACACTTCACGCATTTTGTATGAATGTCGTTAGACAATATGCGTATCTACTAGATATTGATCCCGGTTTCCGGATTGCAAATGATATGGAAGCCGATTTAATGAAACAAGATGTGATCGATGAATTATTTGAAGAATGGTATAGCAAAGAGGGAGAAGAACTTGAACAGTTTTATGCAGTAATCGATCGGTTTTCAAATGATCGAAGTGATGTTGCGGTTGAGGATTTAATTTTATCATTATATACATTTTCCATTCAGAACCCTTGGCCAGAAAAATGGCTCGATCAATTAGCAGAAACCTATGATGTGCAAGAGAATCTAGAGGTAGAAGTTCCTGCATGGCTTACGGTCATTAAAGATGAAGTAAATCGTCAGTTTAAGGCGATTGAAGAGGAATTGAAGCGTGCAGAAGACATTGCCAATGAGCCAGATGGACCTTATCACTATTTAGAGGCAATTGAGTCGGATAAAATAAATGTTGAAGAGTCTTTAGCACGTATCCATTCATGGGATGATTTACATGCTTATATGGTGACGAGTAAGTTTGCGACTCTTTCAAGAAAAAGAGTCGACTGTGATGCAGATAAAAGAAAGAAGTTCCAAGCGGTGCGGAACAAATACCGTAAACGTTGGAATGATATGAAGAGTAATTTATTTAGTCGGGATTTATCTAGTCATATCGATGATATGCGGGAACTCGCCCCCATTATTAGACAGCTAGCAGTATTGGTGAAGCAGTTTAAAACAATGTTTACGGAACAAAAACGTGAGAAAGCGATCGTTGATTTTTCCGATTTAGAACATTATTGTTTAGCATTATTAGTTGATGATTCATCAACCTATGAACAGATGAATCCATCTTCTGTGGCCACTGAATATAAAAAACAATTCAGTGAGTTGTTAGTGGATGAATATCAAGATACAAATCTGGTACAGGAAACGATTATCACCTTATTAAGTGATCAAATTGGTGCCGGAAATATGTTTATGGTCGGTGATGTGAAACAAAGTATTTATGGTTTCCGTCATGCGGAACCATCGCTGTTTATTGAGAAACACAAACAATTTTCAGATGTTTCGCATCCTGCTCAACGAATTGATTTAGCGCGTAATTTCCGAAGCCGTAAACAAGTTCTCATCGGGGCGAATTATATATTTAGACAAATTCTTGATGAAGAACTAGGGGAGATTGATTATGAACAAGAGGCAGAGTTAATCTATGCGAATAAAATGTATGATACGATGCCAATGCCAACGCCAAATCCTGAACTCATTATTATTGATAGGGAAGCGAATGACGAACCAAACCAAGCTTCCGAAGACGATGAGGACTATCAAGATTTAGAAAAGGCGCAATTGGAAGCGAGAGTCTATGCGGATAAAATTAAATCATGGATTGGACAAGAGGGGGATGCCCCACTCCAAATCGTTGATAAAAATGTGCAAGCCCAGCGGGATATCCAGTACCGTGATATTGTAATTTTACTTCGCTCCATGACATGGGCACCGACCATTGTTGATGAATTAAAGAAGCAGGGAATCCCCGTCTATGCTGAACTATCAACAGGATATTTTGAAGCGATTGAAATAAAGATAATCCTTAGTCTGTTGAAAGTGATTGATAATCCGCGCCAAGATATTCCATTAGCTTCAGTGCTTAGATCACCTGTTGTTGGCTTGGATGAAGAAGACTTGGCCGTTATTCGCTTAGCTAATCAGGGCGGCTCTTATTACGAAGCGTTACTGCGTTATCGTCAACTCCACACCGATGACACGGCAACAAAAATAACGCACTTTTTAGAAAAGTTAACAGATTTTCGCTTAGCAGCTAGACAAGGTGCTTTATCGGAGTTAATCTGGCAAATCTACCGTGAAACAGGATATTATGATTTTGTTGGTGGTATGCCGGGGGGAAGACAACGCCAAGCAAATTTGCGGGCTTTATATGATCGGGCAAGAGGATATGAAACAACCTCCTTTCGAGGGCTATTCCGCTTTCTGAGATTCATTGAACGGATGGAAGAGCGCGGGGATGATCTTGGGGCAGCACGGGCTTTAAGTGAACAAGAAGATGTTGTCCGGATTATGACGATTCATAAAAGTAAAGGGCTAGAATTTCCGGTTGTTATTATAGGCGGGATGGATCGCCAGTTTAATATGCAAGATTTAAACAGAAAGTACTTGCTAGATAAAGATCTTGGCTTTGCAACAAAGTTTATTGATCCGGTGAAACGAATTACGTATCCGACTTTATATTTCAATGCGATCAGACAAGAGAAGTTACGTGAGCAATTAGCGGAGGAAATCCGTGTGTTATATGTTGCGCTTACACGAGCAAAGGAAAAGTTAGTGATGGTTGGGAATGTGAACTCATTCGCTAAGAAACAAGAGAAATGGCAACCGATCTTAGACTATAAGGAGTGGGTATTGCCGGTACAGTATCGTGTTGACGCTTTAACTTATCTGGATTGGGTTGGCCCAGCATTAATTCGTCATCATGAAAACACTCTATTACAGGGAGATGAGAGTACCGCAAAAGATGTGCCACAAGATATTCAACAAGATCCATCGACATGGACAGTCTCTGTGATTCATGGAAGTGAGCTAGCGAATCGGGGGGAAGTTGCTGAAGGAGAAACTGATGAACAATTGGAAAATCATATTGTCGATTGGCAACCTCTTTTATTAGCAGATCAAGCTACAACCGATGAAGTAGAAAGTCGTTTAACATATCGCTATGCTTATGAAGAAGCAGCAAAATCAAGGGCAAAGCAATCGGTGACTGAAATTAAGCGCCAACGTGAATTGAAAGATGAATACAGTGGGAATCAACTTGTCGAAACATTTCAAGCACCAATTATAAAGCGTCCAAGTTTCATGCAGAAGGAACAACTGATCTCCGCTGCTGAGAGGGGTACCGTCATTCATACGATGATGCAACACTTACCCTTAACCAAATGTTTAAAGCGAGTTGATATTGAGGAGTATATTGAATCATTTATAGAGCGTGAAATCCTGACGACGGAAGAAGCTGAAGTGATTGATATTGGAACGATCGAGGCATTTTATGAAACGGAGATTGCTCAGATGATGATCAACGCTGAAACGGTCTATCGAGAAGTACCTTTTAGTCTCTCGTTATCAGCGAATGAGGTGTATGCATCCTGGACAAGTGACACAGATGAGAAAGTCTTGATTCAAGGTGTGATCGATTGTCTCATCCCTGTAGAGGATGGTTGGATTATACTTGATTATAAAACAGATGCGATTCCTGATGATGTAACAGAAGAGGTTAAGGGACGCCTTCGTAATCGTTATCAAACACAAATGGAACTTTATCGTCATGCGATTGAGACGATTTGGAAACAACCTGTTCAAGCAACTTACTTATATTTCTTTGCTAAACAGCTCGTATTACATGTACCTGACAATAAACAGTAACAATTTAGACATCATTTAGACACGAATAAGATTAAGATCAAGCCATTTTTCACGATTTGGCTTGGTCTTTTTTTTGTTATTATCGGGCTGTTCATCGTGTAAGCAAGCGAGTAATTAGGTGTTAAGCCTATTATGATCGTGTTTATATAGGCATGGAATATAAATGCAAGTTGATCAGGGAGACGTGAAATAGCAATCGGTGATACATAAAAAGGTATTCACATGATGTGTGATGTTTATCACTCCTTTACCATCATGAAATAAGTAAACTAAATGTAGTACTAAATGAGGAGGCATACACATGGAACCTACAAAAGTTAAGAAGATGGAAAGGGAAGCAATTGAAGTGGGTGACGAAGATGTAAATTCACTAAAAGGTACGTTGTTTGCAAGCGTTGTTTTTGTTGGCGGCGGGATCATCTTTTTTATTGTATTACTATTCGTTATATATATGACTCGATTATAAGGAGGAATGGAAAATGAAAATGCACCGTTTTGAGGAAATCTGGCTGGTGTTCGCTGTAGTAGTAATCGTTATTTCAATGGTTGTTACGGGTTATCAGACATTTGCTCTCGATATGGGACCACCAAGTAGTAAGGAAATAATTGATCCAGAAAAAGTAGATGAAACAGCACCATTCGATGAACCAGGCGTATTTAAAACTGGCGACAACGAATACGAGGTTGTGATGACATTAGAAGCATTCTCATTCACACCGGGGGATATTGAAGTGCCAGTTGGCTCAACAGTAAACTTCATCATGACATCAAAGGATGTTGTTCATGGGTTTCAAGTCGCAGGAACAAACTTGAATGCGATGATCATGCCAGGCCACATTCAGGAAATATCACAAACATTTAATGAACCAGGTGAATATTTAGTGCTCTGTAATGAGTATTGTGGAACAGGTCACCAATTGATGAGTACAACAATTACGGTTAAATAAGGAAGGGGGAAATGGAAATGGAAACAGCAGCAAAACAAAATCGAGTGAAAAAAGCAAAGACAGTATTAGGTGTCAATCCAGATGATGCACGCCTTACCTTAACATATTTCTCTTTAGCATTTATCGCACTACTTATTGGTGGAGTTTTAGGATTACTCCAAGGGCTTGAACGGGCAGGGCTCCTTGAATTACCTGTTTGGCTTAATTATTATGAAGTGTTAACAGCACATGGATTCTTGCTAGTTCTTGTATTTACGGCATTGTTTTTAGTCGGTTACTTATATTCAGCGTTATCTCATACGCTTGGAGGGCTTATCCCTGCCGTTAGGAAAATGGGATGGATTGCATTTGGCATGATGGTCGTAGGTGTCATATTCGTTGTTACAACAGTCGTTATGGGTGAAGCAACGGTTTTATATACCTTTTATCCGCCTATGCAAGCATCACCATGGTTTTATATCGGGTTAGTATTTATTGTCTTAGGGGTTTGGCTAACTGCATTTGGAGCCTTTATAAATGTTGCCCATTGGCGGAAGAGACATCGGGGACAACATATCCCATTACTTTCATTCTTTGTAGTCGGTATATTCACGCTCTTATTCTTCGGAACAATTGGTGTAACGATTGAAGTGCTTACGCTTATTCCTTGGGCATTTGGTTGGAAGGAAACGGTAAATGTCATGTTAAGCCGTACGTTGTTCTGGAGCTTCGGTCATACATTAGTTAACGTTTGGTATTTAACGGCTGTATCCGCATGGTATGTCATTGTACCGAGAGTAATTGGCGGCAGGTTGTTTAGTGATACATTAACACGGGTCGTTGTTATCTTATTAGTTATCTTAAACATTCCAGGAGGGTTTCATCACCAAATCATTGATCCTGGATTTTCAGAAGGATTAAAATTCATGCACGTCTTTATGAGTCTATCAATTGGTTTCCCATCACTTATGACTGCATTTGCTATGTTCGCAGTCTTTGAGCGTACAGGAAGGAAAAAGGGTGGCAAAGGGTTATTAGGTTGGCTTAAGAAGTTACCATGGACTGATGTTCGATTCTTAGCACCAATGATTGCTATGATCGCCTTTATCCCAGCAGGTGCGGGTGGAATTGCCCAAACGAACAACCAACTAAACCAAGTTGTTCACAACACCTTATGGGTTACCGGTCACTTCCATCTTACTGTTGGAACTTCCGTTGTATTGACCTTCTTCGGGATCATGTATTGGTTAATTCCGTTTCTATCAAAACGTACATTAACACCTAGAATGAATAAACTAGGAATTATACAAACGATTATCTGGACAGTTGGTATGTTGTTCATGTCTGGAGCCATGCACACGGTAGGATTGTTTGGTTCACCACGGAGGACCTCTTATTCAACATATGGGGATAACGCTACAGCATTAGGTTGGGATCCTTATTTACTCTTACTGGCAGTTGGCGGTGTACTCCTTATGATCGGAGTCATTCTAATGGTCTACATCGTTTTCCATCTCATGTTCAGAGCGCCTAAAGGGGAAACAGAATTCCCGATTGCTGAACCGGAAGATGATGCTTCTCCAACACCAAAATGGACAGAACGTTGGGGTCTATGGGTAGTATTGATGTTAGTCGTTGTTTCGATGGGGTATGTTATCCCACTCACCGATTTAATTATGAATGCACCACCAGGATCACCACCTTTCCAAACATGGTAATGAATGAATAAACAAAAGAGATAGTCAGATGATTGTGGCTATCTCTTTCATAATTACTAAAATCAGCAACATTGATACGGGTGTGGCACTAAACCGGTATTATGAAATTTATTAAGAAAGCTAGGCAATACATTATGTTCAGAATGGATGTGATCACAATGTTCAAAAACAGACATCAAATCATAGCGATGACGATTGTTATCATATTTGGCATTGGGTTATTCTATATCGGTACAGACGGCTTTCAAGCATATACAGCGGAAACAGCACGGACGAATAAGTTGGTAGATGAGAAACCAAAATTTCCAGATGTGACCTTGGAAGATAGTAAAGAACGCGAATATTCATTTACAGAATTTGCTGGTCAATATGTCATGATTACTTTTATTTATACAGCATGTTCCGATGTTTGTCCGCAATTGGAAATGAATTTAGCAGATGTGTATAACTCCATTCCTGAGCAGTATATTGGCGAGGATATCGTCTTTCTTAGTATTAGCTTTGATCCAACACGTGATGATCCGCAAACATTAGAAAGATACCGTCAGTATTTTGGTAGTGATGGAGAGACATGGCGGATGGCAAGGATTAATGACCAAGAGGAGCTTGATGCGTTATTAAATGAATTCGAAGTGATTGTAATTCCAGATGGTGAAGGGGATTTTGCACATAATTCAGCGTTTTATTTAGTTGATCCAGATGGCTATCTTCAAGATGTTATGGATTTCACGGAAATAGAAGCAGCTTCTGAAAAGGTTAATTCCATCCTTGAACAAGAAGAGGGGGAATAAATAATGAAACAAGCAAAATATGGACTTATCCTCTATCTATTTTTAATGCTTCCTCCTGTCATCACATTATCAGAGTCGATTATGAGCATTCATATGCACGTGCAAATGCCGCTCCTTGCGATAGCCGGTATGTTGATGACACCATTATTACAGGATAAATTTCCCCAATTCTTTAAAAAGTGGAATGAAAATGGTGTTGTTGGGATGACAATTGTTCTGATTATTATTGTGTATTGGCTCATCCCCCGAACAATGGATGAGGCCCTGACACTTCCCTATGTAGAAGTATTTAAATTTATAAGTTGGCCGTTTTTAGTTGGCGTGCCATTACGTGATAGTTGGGGGAAATTGAACACATTTGGGCAAGGATTTATATTTATAAGCATTAGTATTATTTTTAGCGGTATGGCTTGGTTATATATTGCTTCACCAAATCAACTTTGCAATAATTATTTAATCATTGAACAACGTGCTCTCGGTTGGGGATTTTTACTGATTGCGGTATGTATCCTCATCTATTTTGTCCAATTGATCTGTATTGATCAGTCCCAATATGAATAAAGAGGTCACATCATCTTAAAAAATAAGCAAGAGGTAGTTCAGTTATGAACTTCCCCTTGCTTTGTTGTGTTTATTTGCAAAAGATGGGCAACCAATCCTTCATTCCTTTTGCAATACGGCCTTAATATGTCCTAACGCCCAGTCCAATTCCTCTTTACTGATCATTAATGGTGGAGCGAAACGGATTACGGTTTCATGCGTTTCTTTACAAAGCAAACCTTTTTCCTTAAGTTCTTCACAGTATGGGCGGGCAGCTTCGGTTAATTCAACACCGATAAATAAGCCTTTTCCACGTATTTCTTTAATTAGTGGATTATTAATTTTCTTCAATTCATCCATCATATACGTACCTAACTCCAAGGAGCGGTCAACGAGTTTCTCTTCCTCTAAGACGTCGAGTGCAGCAATGGAGACAGCACAGGCTAATGGATTTCCGCCGAATGTTGATCCATGTGAACCTGGATTAAATACACCAAGAATTTCCTTGTTTGCGACAATACATGAAATGGGGAATACACCACCACCTAGAGCTTTTCCAAGGATTAAAATATCTGGTGAAACATGTTCCCAGTCACAGGCAAACATTTTACCAGTACGGCCAAGTCCAACTTGAATTTCATCTGCCATATAGAGCACATTATTTTCTTGGCAAACATCATATGCTTCTTTTAGAAAACCTTCTGGAGGCATGACAATCCCGGCTTCACCTTGGATTGGCTCAAATAGAAAGCCAGCCGTATTTTCATTAATCGCTGCTTTCAACGCCTCGATATCACCATACGGAATCACTTTAATCCCCGGAAGCAATGGGCCAAATCCACGCTGATATTCCGTTTCTGACGATAAGGATACGGCAGTCATTGTCCGTCCATGAAAATTACCTTCACAAGAAATAATTTCCGCTTTATTTTCGGCAACGCCTTTAACATCGTATGCCCAGCGTCTAGCTGTTTTAATAGCCGTTTCGACTGCTTCAGCACCCGTATTCATTGGGAGTGCCATGTCTTTATTCGTGAGTTGACAAATTTTCTCATACCATGGTCCGAGTTGATCATTATGAAAAGCTCTTGATGTTAACGTCACAGCATCAGCCTGTTTTTTTAAGGCAGCAATAATTTTCGGATGGCAATGCCCCTGGTTCACTGCTGAATAAGCACTTAGCATATCCATATAGCGATTACCTTCAGGATCTTCTATCCAAACCCCTTTAGCATCTTGAATGACGACTGGAAGTGGGTGATAGTTTTTAGCGCCATATTCCTCTGTTTGTGCAATAATTTGTTCACTATTTTGTACCATGAAATCCCTCCAAAAACAAAAGTACGGTTCAAATTCAGTATAACAGTTTTGGATATCCTTTTCTTGTTAAACCAATAACTTATTTGCTTTCGCTTTGCATAGAAATGGAGCAACTAATAAGGCACGAGATGGGAGGGAGTGAAAAGTGATTATAAAATGCAGTGAAATAGCAGACATGAATAATGCGGAAAGTAGGTAACAAACTTAGCAGGGCACAATTTAGTCGCGTTGCAATCAACTTATAAACAAGCTCATGATAGCAGTTTGAGTCGTCTGACTCATAACAAACTAGATGGACAGCACATAAAATGATCATGAAAAAGTTTAGTGTTGGTGATGATAAGGGAATACATTGATAGGGCTTTCGGGACTTATTTAATAACATCCAAGATACTTGATCTAACCATGCGAAGGTATCATTGGTAGAATGCCCCAAAATCATGTATTCTATTGGGTATGGTGTAGACACTGAATATTTAGAGGAGGGTATTTAATATGGCGCATATGCATATTACTTCATGGGTACTTGCACTAGTATTGGTATTTCTAGTAACGATGTTTTATAAACAGGGAAATGAAAAGGTTGGAAAGATCCTTCATATGGTTTTACGTCTTGCTTATTTGTTTATTCTGTTTACAGGAGGAAGCTTATTAGGTGACTACTTCTCCAGTACGATTGGACATACAGGTGAATTGGTTATTAAAGTGATCGCTGGTATATGGGCGATTGCAGCTATGGAAATGGTCAGTGTTAAAACAAGGAAGAGAGACGAGACGACAAGCTGGTGGATTCAACTTGCTGTCGCTGCAATCATTGCAATCGCACTAGGATTTACTCGTTTACCATTAGGTATTTTACCATTATAGAAGAGTTCTAATTTGTTTTATAGATTCCCTTATAAGTAGACAGATTAAATAAATGAGATCTGACTACTTATAGGGGGATTTTTTGTATTGATTTTAATGAATTTCATTAAGTTACGGTGATTATGGAATTCAATAATTTATGTATTGTTTTCAACAAATACTCGTTTTTGTTGATTATTATTTTAAAAACTTAATAATGAGGAGAAGATACTTAAGACTAACTTGATGGAGGAAATTGCATGAAAAAAAGGTTATTATTACTTATTACTTTTCTTCTCTTTATTGCCAATCCAATCATGGCAGAAGAAAAGCCAGATATAAATGAAGAAATCATATATGATATTCTGGTAGACCGATTTAGCATCGGAAATCAGGCACTGAATGAACATGTTCGACCAGATGATCCACTCGCCTATCACGGTGGAGACATTGTAGGCATAACAAAGAAACTTGATCATATCGAAGAGCTTGGATTTACAACGATTATGTTGTCACCAATTATGGAGAATGTGGAGAACGGTTATCACGGCTACTGGGTCGAGGATTTTTATGCTGTTGAAGAGCAACTCGGAACAATGGAGGACATGAAGAAGCTGGTAGAAGAAGCACACGGTAGAGGGATCAAAATAATCCTTGAATTTGCACCGAACTACGTTTCCATTGATCATCCATTTGTGAATGAAGCTGATAAAGCTGCTTGGTTCAAAGAAAATAAGCGTAAGGCATCTCCGGCTACAGAGTGGCTAGATGAAGTCGCTGTATTTGATACAGAAAATGATGAGGTGATTGATTATCTCATCGATGTCGGCGAATATTGGCTAAAAGAAACAGGTGTTGATGGATTTAAGCTTCATGATGCTGACGTATCTTCAGAACTCTTTTTGAACCGTTTTGCTGAAGATATAAAGGGAAAATATCCCGACGTTTATTTATTAGCAGGGATCTCGGAAGAAAATAAGCATAACGAAGCAATTTTAAATGAGGCTTATTTTGATGGTAAGGATAATCAAGCAATGCTGGAGAAAATGAACGATGTTTTTACGGAACCAGATAAGCCTGTTTCGGTACTGTACGATGAATTGGTGGAGCATAGTGAGCAAAGAAATTTATTAACCGTTGATAATAAAAACACGGCTCGTTTTTCAAATAACTTTGCCGATAAAGGCCGGAATGCATTAACAACTTGGAAGTTAGCTATGACCTACATGTACACGACACCAGGTGTGCCAGTTATTTACCAAGGGTCAGAAGTTCCCATGTATGGTCCGGGTTTTCCGGAAAATCAATCATTAGTTGAATTTACTAGTATAGATCAGGATTTAGAGGAGTTTTACGAGCAGATTTCATCACTTCGCAAAGAGTTTCCCGTGTTAGTTCATGGAGATATCGAATTGATTGATTCGAGTGGGGCAATGAGCTTATTTAAACGAACATTCGAGGGTGAGTCGATCTATGTTGCGATCAATAATGATGAGGAAACACAGACCATTACACTAGAAGATGAAGATGTTGAGTCCGGTCAGCAGTTAATGGGTGTCTTAGGGGACAATCTTATTCGGGAAAACAGTCAGGGAGAGTTTAGAGTAAGTGTTCCCCGAGAGACAGCCGAAGTATTCATTGTAGAAGAAGATGTTGGATTCAATTGGTGGCTAATCGGATTCATTGTTGGTGTGTTTGTATTGTTTGTTTTCTTCATTAATTTTGCATCACGCAATACAAAAAAAGAAGCTAACTAAGCTTCTTTTTTTTGCGCATATAGGAAACCCAGATGAAACTTACTCCGATACATAACAATATACTTGCGAAAAGTAATCCCTCTGTATAAAAGGGAAGGGAAGGTCCACCTATCCAACTCATAAGGCCCATAATAAACAAATAGAGCTCGTTCATAAGCCAACCAGCAAGAAAGATGGTAATCCCATATGAAAATAGTTTACGGTTCGTATCGATCACCTTTATCATTTGCAACTGTGTTAAAATGAATAAGCTTATAAATCCAAGTAATGTAAAGTGTAAATATCCAATAATAACACTGCGGGTATTGAAGACGAGTTTGGCGAGGTACGGAGATAGTAATCCGAGTTCCATCACACTCTTAAAAAATAATAATAAAAACGTTAATAATAAGGTGAGGGATGTTATTTTTGCCATCCGACGTCGAATGGGTTTCCAACTGATCCCCATTCCATATAAAATAAACAATACACCAATCGATTGACCAATCAGTCCAATTGCAGCTAGGCTATTCAGAAGCGGACTTAATCCTACATAAGAGATAGCAGATAAAGACCACGGGAATAGAGATATAAGATAGATCCAGAAACCAATTCGAAATGCTGTTGTCTGCAGCTTGATCCTTTTTTGGTTGATAATGAATATAAATAGACCAATTAAGAATAGAAATAACCAACCATTATATTGAAAATGTAAATATATGTAGATGGTCATATCGAATAGATCTGTTTCCTGGAGACCCATTGCTCCTAAATACCCTAATCCGAATGGGGCGAGTGTCGATATGAACAAAGCAATTAATGAACCATGAATAAATAACTTACCTACATGAGGAAGATGATCCTGCTTTTTTAATTGTCGATAAATATAAACGATCGCCCAATATTCCACAAATATATGTATGGTAGACATGATGATTGAATACATGGCATAGCCTTCATACAAAAAGGCAATAAACATCAAGATTGAAACGGTGAAAATCGCCAACATAAGGAATGTCGCGTGCCTTTTATTTTCGATTTGTGGCCATAAGATCGCTAAAAAGATGATGAAAACGCCAAGAAAAGCCCAACCTAAAATAGCGAGATGGGAATGCCCATGTAAAACATGATCATAAGCAATCAGTGGATTGGAAAGGAATGGATACCATCTCATCCACATTCCAGAAACAGCAGTAACCATAAACAGAAAAAAAGTTGCATGAACGAAATACCTCGGCATTTCTTTTATTCCTCCTTTTTCATCAACTATATCTATCATCAATTACTTGAAGGAAAGATGCAATCGAAGGCAAGAAAAGATGGGAATAATTCATAAATTTATGTCTAAAATAAGAACAATAGAAGGTTGATAGGTCATCTGTTCTAAAATGTAAAAAACCGATTCACAAATCGTTTTTTGTGAACCAGTTTGTCTAGCTTATTTAATGAATTTCATAATACCGGTTTAGTGCCACATCGTTACAACATATAGTTGCGTTAAACCGTTCTTAACTACAT
>DATGSG010000075.1:0-6076 GCA_035302925.1 Virgibacillus sp.
AGCAGGAGCCACAAAGTATTGTCACTACATTTCTGGAAATCGTTCCTGAAAATCCCTTTCAAGCTTTAGCAGAAGCGAATATTTTGCAAGTTATTTTCTTTGCTTTATTTATCGGACTAGCCATTACATTAGTTGGAAAGAAAGCAGATCCTGTTTATCATTTCTTTGATGGATTTGCCGAGATCATGTACAGCATCACAGGGATCATTATGAAATTTGCACCGATTGGGATTATTGGATTACTTGCACCAGTCGTCGGTGAATTTGGGTTATCTGTATTGATGCCACTTATTAAAGTTATTTTAGCCGTGTTTGTCGCCTGTGTTATTCATGCGGTTGTTGTGTATTCTTCAGCTGTGAAAATATATGGAAAGCTAAGTCCACTTACTTTTTTCAAAGGAATTGCGCCAGCTGCGGCAGTTGCTTTTAGTACGGCAAGTAGTGCAGGAACATTGCCGGTAACCTTAAAGAATACTCAAGAAAACTTAGGGGTTCCAAATAAAATCAGTAGTTTTGTCCTTCCGCTAGGTGCTACGATTAATATGGATGGAACGGCTATTTATCAAGGTGTTGCCGTTGTATTCATTGCCCAGTTTTATGGGTTAGATCTTTCATTTATTCAGTTGCTCACGGTCGTTCTAACCACGGTGTTAGCTTCGATTGGAACTGCAGGTGTTCCTGGAGCAGGATTGATCATGTTAACAATGGTACTTACTTCGATTGGATTACCACTTGAGGGAATTGCTTTAATTGCTGGTATTGATAGAATTTTAGATATGATGAGAACGACAATAAATATTGTTGGCGATGCATCTGCAGCTGTTGTTGTAGCTGGTTCAGAACGAGAACGTCAAGTTGAGGAATATTGAGCTAAATATTAGGTGAAATAAAACGTCGCCGTCCAAAGAGATTCTTGGATGGTGACGTTTTTTGTATGGGGCGGTTATGTTGGTGAATTGCTGTTTTAACGCTCGATGAATCCTGATAATTGGTTATCTAAAGCGTGGCACATACTTTCTAATTGCTAGCTTGATTATAGAGCTAGACCGTGATATATTTATAGATATGAATGCGATTACACCATGCTATTGTTTATATTTCATCTAAATGAATTTCATGATTACCAAAATTAGCTACATCGATACAGTATGTAGTTAAGAACGAATCAACGAAACTATAAGTTGTAACGGTGTTGCACTAAACCGGTATTATGAAATTCATTAATCTGTGTTCATTTTTAAATAGAAGAAAATATAAAAGGGGGAAATAAATTGAGAAACAAAAAGTTTTTATCAATTGCGATGTTATTACTATTATCAGTGATTCTTGTAGCCTGTGGTGGGAATGACAAAGATGAAGGATCTAAAGATGATGCAAGTGATAATGGCGAAAAACCAGAATTTTTAAGCTTATTAACGGGTGGAACAAGTGGAACTTATTATCCATTAGGTGGAGGAATTGCTAAGGTTATTACAGATGAAGTAGGAATTTCAACAGATCCATTGTCTTCCAATGCTTCAGCTGATAATATTTATGCGCTTCACGATGATGAAGCAGAGCTTGCTTTCACACAGACGGATGTCGCCTCATACGCGGAAGAAGGGATTAATACATTTGATGAGCCGATTACGGATGTTTTAGCGCTTGGATCGCTTTATCCTGAGACCGTTCAAATTGTTACAGTGGCTGACTCAGGTGTGACATCGATTGAAGATTTAAAAGGGAAAAAAGTAGCGGTAGGTGCTCCAGGTTCAGGTACGTATATTAACGCAGAACAAATTTTAGAAGTCCATGATATGACGATGGATGATCTAGATGCACAAAACTTGGACTTTGGTGAATCAGCTAGTGGAATTAAAGATGGAAATATTGATGCAGCATTTATTACTGCTGGAGCGCCAACTGGTGCTGTTGAAGAGTTACAAGCAAATTCTGAGGTGTTAATTTTAGAAGTTACGGAAGAGAAAGCAGATGAATTAATTGAAAAGTATCCATATTATACAACGGATGTTGTTGAAGAAGGCACATATGGATTGAAGGAAGATGTTACGACGGTAGCGGTATTAGCGATGTTAGTTGTAAAAGAAGATATTTCTGAAGATGTTGTTTATGATATAACGAAAGCAATTTATGAAAATGCAGAAAGTATTGCACATGGAAAAGCTGATTTAATTAAAGCGGAGACAGCTTTAGATGGTATTGGGATTGAGATTCACCCAGGTGCGCAAAAATACTATGATGAAGTTGGCGTTGAACAAGAATAAGAGTGGAACATAAACAATCTTTAGACCGGTTCATATGACCTAGAGACGTAGGTTGATAGATAGCCGGTCTATTTTTTACTGTGAAAAGTGGTCGATAAAGAATGAAAGCATTGAGAATATGGCTGATTACGAGCTTCTTATTTATTGTTATATGGTGTTTCATTTATTTAGTCCCGCTAACATCTGCACTCGTTTTCTACGAAGAAAGATCACCAGTAATACGTGCTTATTTACCTCTTGAAGCAGATGATACATTTATGATAACCTTTACACACTCGATTCATTTGACGGAAGTGGTTGAGAAATATCGCTTACTTGAGACAAGTGAAATCGAGCAATATGAGATGGTATTTGAACAGTTTGGTATCGGAATGCCTTCTGTTGTTGGAGCAGGAGAGACGTTAATCTACGATGAGGGTAAGTATTATTACGGCCCGGCAGATCAGGTTTTTTCTGAGCTTAAAATTAGAAATGGTAAAACCGTTTCTAAACATCGGCTTAGCTATCAAAGAGAAAATGAAAAAGAGCTCTCTGAGGTGCTATTTAATGACTATTTTGAACCGGGTTCATGGTATACCGTAAAGGTCGATCATATAACGATCTGGGAAATGGTGAAAGGAATGAAGATCAATGAGTAAAAAAGATGGAAAAGACAAAAGTGAAACCCATGATAGAGAAAAAAACGGGAATGATGTTGAACTAACGGCGGCCGAGCAGGAGCAGCTACTTAAAGAGCTTGATGCAGAATCAAATACGCGGAATCTGATGGGGATTGCAGCAGGAATTGTATTTGTACTTCTATTAGCATTTTCGTTATTTCAATTATATACCGGTGCATTTGGACAGTTTACAGCGTATATCCAGCGTACCGTCCACCTTGGTTTTGCGTTAACATTAATCTTTCTGCTTTACCCTGCACGAAAGGGAGAGAAGAGAAACACGATTCCCTGGTATGATATTATTTTAATTGTCTTAGCGATTGTTGTGACAAGTTATTGGCCCTTATTTTATGACACGCTTGTTCAACAAGTAGGAACAATTTCAACGGAGCAAGTGTTTATTGGTGGTATCGCTATTTTGCTCGTTTTAGAAGCGGCAAGACGTGCGGTTGGATTGCCGATCACAATTATAGCGGGTGCTTTTATTGCTTATGCATTATTTGGACCGCAAATGCCAGGATTATTTGCCCATCGTGGGTTGAGTATTAACCAGTTAGTTGATTCGATGTTCTTTACAACGGAAGGTATTTTAGGTACTCCGCTGCAAGTTTCGTCAACATATATCTTCTTATTCCTATTATTTGGGTCCTTTTTAGTTCAAACAGGTGTCGGAAATTATTTTAATGACTTGGCAATAACGATTGCAGGGAAACGGACGGGTGGCCCAGCAAAGGTTGCGATCTTCTCGAGTGCTTTACAAGGAACCATTTCTGGAAGTTCTGTCGCGAACACCGTAACAACGGGATCCTATACGATTCCAATGATGCGCAGACTTGGTTATGATCGTAATTTTGCGGGTGCTGTTGAAGCAGCAGCATCTACTGGTGGTCAAATTATGCCACCGATTATGGGGGCAGCGGCCTTTCTAATGATTGAGTTTGCGAGTGAAAGCTATTTAAATATAGCGAAAGCAGCTTTGATTCCTGCCTTTTTATATTTTGCAGGAATTTGGATCATGACTCATTTAGAAGCAAAGCGAATGGGACTCCGTGGGTTACCGGCGGATCAGATACCGAAGTTTAAGGTCGTTTTAAAAAAGATCCATTTATTAATCCCCATATTGGTTATCGTCGTGTTGTTATTTAATGGTTACAGTATTGAAAGAACCGCCTTATATGGTATCTTGTCGACGATTGTGGTCAGTATGTTTTTAAAAGAAACACGCATTAACTTTACGAAGTTTATTGATGCATTAACAGCAGGTGCACGAACGGCTTTAGGTGTCGCTTCGGCAACGGCAGCAGCGGGTATTATCGTTGGTGTTGTGACGAAGACAGGTCTCGGTTTAAAGATGGGGAATACGTTAATTAGTATCGCAGGAAGTATCTCGCCTAATCTACAAGTTCAATTATTATTAACCTTGTTTTTTACAATGGTTACCTCATTGATTTTAGGAATGGGATCACCGACAACAGCGAACTATATTATTACGTCAACAATCGCTTTACCGGCAATTTTAGCGTTAAATGATTTATTACCTGTTGCCATTCCAGTTTTAGCAGGCCATATGTTTGTGTTTTACTTTGGAATTGTAGCGGATATCACACCGCCAGTTGCGTTAGCCGCCTTTGCGGCCACCGGGATATCGAAAGGGGATCCAATTCGAACAGGTTTTAATGCCTCGAAGTTAGCGATCGCAGCCTTTATTATCCCTTATATGTTCGTTCTAGAACCAGCATTATTAATGATTGATACAAATATTTTAGAAATCACATTCATTCTACTGTCAGCGATAATCGGGATGATCGCGATTGGAGCGGGGATGATTGGGTACTGGTATACATCGCTTCATTGGGTGGAACGAATCATTTCAACGATTGGTGGTTTGTTGCTGATTTATCCAGGCTTATACACAGATGGTATCGGGTTAGCGATATTTGTGACGATGCTATCCATGCAATTAGCAAAAAATAAACGACAAACTGCTGAACGGGAAACCGTAGCAAGTTAATATCATAGGCAAAAAAACAACGCATTGCTCACCTTGATTGGCGAGCAATGCGTTATTCTATCTGTTGGCTTTGGCTTCGTCTTTAATTTTTGCGTCTCTCACATACGCTTCTTGAAGGCGACGCGTCAGATTTCCTGGTTTACCGTCAGCGATTTGGCGATCATCGACTTTAATAATCGGCATAACTTCATTTGTACTGCTTGATAAAAATAATTCATCAGCTGTATCAATAGCATCTAAGGAAAAGGCTTCTTCGATAAATGGAATTTGCGCTGCTTCGCTAAAACGTTTAACTGCTAACCGCACACAGCCGTTTAAAATCGAGTGATTTGCTGGATGTGTGTAAATGTTACCGTTTTTTACGAGATACACATTTGAAGAACTACATTCAGTGACGAAGCCGTCTTCATATAAGATCGCTTCATGTGCACCAGCATCCGCAGCAGCTTGTTTCGCCAACACATTCGGTAGTAAATTCAAGCTTTTTATATCACGGCGTTTCCAACGTTGATCAGGTTGGGTAATGACTGGAACACCGGTGTTTAAAATCGTTGTTGGTCGTGATGCTTCTAAAACATAGGCATAGATATTTGGCGGTGTCTCAACCGGGAAAGTATGTGTTCGAGTAGCAGACCCTCTTGTTATTTGGAGATACACTTGACCATCACTTTGCATGTTATTTCGTTCCAGCAATTCGTCTAACTTATTTATTAACTCATTTTTATTTATCTTGAAATCAATATTAATTTCTTTAAGTGACCGATATAACCGGTTCATATGTTCATCTAATAAATAAAATACACCATCATAAATTCGAATGACTTCATAAACGCCATCACCAAATTGTAAACCACGTTCTTCAAATGGATATGTTAATTGATCGCGTTGAATAAAATCATCTTGTGACATGACAATATTATAAACGGGCATAACGTAATTCCTCCTTCATTTACTGACTTAAGTATACCATTCTTTCATAAAAACTAAATCCATAAAGGGCTATGAAAAGGCACTCCATTCAATATATGTGTATGATACTCACGATTCCACAACTCTCTGTCATTTGTCTGCCTATTTGTTCATCTAATCTTGCCATTAGGATATCAAGATCTAAGCATGTTTTATCTTCCATATAGCGGGAG
>DATGSG010000076.1:0-6610 GCA_035302925.1 Virgibacillus sp.
CGATCATGCCAACCAAAACCAATATAATCTCCTTCGCTTTGTCCATGGCCACGTGCATCAGCCGTGAAAACATTATAGCCAAGTTCTTCATAATAATATTCAGCGTATAAGCCCATATCACTTGCTTGACCTAGATAACCATGTGCGAATACAACCGTTTTATTTGTTGGTTCCTTTGCTTCTAAATAATACCCTTTTAGTTCTAAATCATCATAGGAAGTGAGTTCAATTTCCTCGAATTCTTGATTCTGAACCCAATCACGCCAATCACCATCTATGAAAACATCCATGGCTTCAGCGGAGACATCTAAATCGTCGTTTCCTTGTAAAAAGGTTTTCACATTCCGCTCGATTGCTAAATTATAAAAGAAAAAACTAGCAACGATATCGATGATTAATAAAATACTTATGATACCAATTACTATTTTCCAAAACCTTTTTCTCTTCATGTCATCACCTCTCAATAAAAAAACCACGAACTATCATACTATTATACTCGTAAGTGGCCGTCAATCCCACTGTATTATCGTGGTACTTATTAACAAGTGACCCATTACCTCCGAATCAGCCGTACTTCCCTATGATTATATAATGCTTTATTTGAGTCCATTTCATAATGAGCGAATTAAAAGAAACTCCCTTTCTTCAATCGTCTATCAAGGTGTAAATATTGCCTTTCATGGTTTAGCACGTATTTTGTGGGTGGTCTTCAGGGCAATTCTATTTTATATTCGCTTCCCGTAAATATCCCAAGCGGTGGCAACGGATGAACAGGCTATTGAGTCCTATGTGTAGGAATACTCTGACCATAAAAAATTAAACTTGTTGCTTCTCCATTAAACGAACATCAATTCCAGTCATCATAAATGCAAAATCCCCCTACCATTTACAACAATGGCAGAGGGATTTTTGTAGAACCCGTTTTTCTTATACGACTTTTTAGTGAAATAACCCGGACTCTTTCGATTTCTTCAGCAACTTATTTGTGTGCTTATTCACTCTCTTTTTGAAGATGGCTCCAAATAATACGAATATGGCCCCGGATACCGTCAGGAAAATAAGATCTTTGATCACAAGTTCCCAGACAATTCCTCCCACAGCTTCTCTCATTAAATCCACCGCGTACGTAAATGGAAGGAATGGATTAATCATTTGGAAGAACTCTGGCAGCAATACGACGGGATACGTTCCACCTGACCCTGAAATTTGTAGTACGAGTAACACAATGGCGATTGCTTTCCCGACATCACCAAATACGGACACGACCGTGTAGACGATACTCATAAAGACAATACTAATAAACAAGCCGAAGAGCACGAATAAAAACGGTGCACTTACATCCACTCCGATGATGGTTAGGTCGCCGATCGTAATAATCAAGCTTTGCAAAATACCAATCGTGATAAATGTAAAATATCTTCCAAAGTATATTTGTCGATCTGTATATTGTTCTGAGTTGCTTACATCGACTGCGAGTAAAGAGATCAATAAGATACAACCAACCCATATTGCAAGTACACTATAGAAAGGCGTCATTCCCGTCCCGTAATTTTCTACCGGGAATATCTTATTTTCTTGAAGTTTAACCGGTTCTTCAAAAAAGCTACGTTCCTTTTCCGGATCATTTTTAAGTAATTCAATGATCTCATTAATATCTGCTTCATCCTGTATGTCACGGATTCGATCAGCTACTTCATTTACCTTCGTATTTACAAACGGAAATTCATCGCGAACCGCTTCCAGTGATGTTTCACCTTTACCGATGTTTTCACTCGTTCGTGATAAAATATCCTCCACCTCTGGAATGGTATCTTGAATTTCAACTAATATCTCCCGTGCACTAGCAAGAGTCGATTTCGCATTGTCTACTTCTTCAAATACTTTTGGTTCGATGGTTTCTTTGTACTCTTGGACAAAACCGTCAATTTTGGTCGATGTATCTTCTGTTAAACTTGCTAAGTCAGTAAGCATATCATCTACATCGCCCTCTTTCTCAGCGACAAATTCAGTGATTTCATCCGCTCTATCTTGCACATTTCCCAAATCCTCTTTGAGATTGCCTAGCTTGTCAAGTGCTTCATCGATTGTCTCCGTATTGATATCATTGGCTAGCTCTTGATTTAATTGCTCCGTTAGCTCCTTATTTAGTTGCTCTGTTAACTCCTCATCAACTTCCTCACCAAGCTGTTCGGATAAATTTTCAGCTATCCTCTCCGCTAGATTTTCATCAGGATCTTCAATTTGTTCACGTAATTGAACAAGTACCGTCTCTATTGATTCAATTTTTTCAATGCCTTTGCCGATATTCTCATTCATTTCGGTTTGAATTTCTTCTCCTCGTGAAAAATCGATATCTACATCTTGGATTGTCTCAATAAATGCATTGACATCGGAAGCTATTTGTTGCACACGTACAAGGTCTTCCTCGATTTTAGGTGCCATCTCAGTCAAACGATCTTCAGCCTCATTTAAAAATTCAGTTGTTTCATCGATCGTCTCTAAACCTTCTTCGGTCATATCCTCCGCCTCAGGTATAAGATCTTGCGCTTTTGTAATAATATCATCGGCATCTGCGGCATCATCTATCGTATCATTCAAAAGCTCATTAATCTCAGGTAGCTCATCTTCTAACGTAAATATGTATTCCTCAAATTGTTTAATATCGGGTAACTCTTGTTCGATCTCAAGACCAATATCATTAAACACTTCAAAAATAATACCATTGACATTCGATATAAAACTACTACTTACTTCCTCGACAAGAACACTAGCCCCTTTATCGGTGATTTTAGGTGATATCGCATTTATTTTTTCATTCACATAATATTCCACTTGTGCCTTTTCAGGTTCCGCCTTGATCACTGTACTTAAATTACTGGAAAAGTCTTCGGGAATAACAATAACTGCAAAAAAGTCGCCATATTCAATCTTTTCCATTGCGTCATCATAGTCGGTAATTTGCCAATCCATTGAATCGTTGTCTTTTAAATGATTGACTATTTCATCCCCAACATGAATATTCTCATCGCGGACAGATGCCCCCGTATCTTCATTGACAATACCAATCGGAATCTGATCTGTTTGGCTATATGGGTCCCAAGAAGCCTCTATATTAAGCCATGCATAGAGTGATGGTAAGATAATTAAACCACCAATTAATATCAAAGCAACCCAGTTCGTTCCAATATTCTTCATATCGTTTTTATAAATATCCCATGTTTTCCTCATTTAAAACGCCCTCTTATGAATATTAAGTAACCCATTTGTTCAGAACGGGTAATAATAAATGATAACAATAAATTAGCTTATTATCTAATATTATCATTTACTTCATTACATTAACGCTCTTTGCTATGCTTTTTAATATTGATTTTCCAATTTGACCCGGTTCCTATATTATAGGCCTGGGCAAACGACCCCTGATTAATAGCCACTCCTAGATTATCTACTGAATTAACGTACAGTAATGGCTCACCTAGATGACTATCGGCAAATGAGCGACCAAAAATCATATTATGTTTATATACCCGACTTTCATTATTACTAATCGCTACTTCTAATAAGTCGCCGTAATTAATTCCTGCCTCAACAAATAATTCACGATTGATATTTGACCATAGATTTCCAAACCGGACGTCAAGAATATCAATTGTCCCCGTAATGAGCCCTTCTTCTAAAGCCGGTTCCGCATAAGCGAGTTCAACTATTTCCTTTTCTGAAACAACTGGCCCAACTTCCTCAAACTTGATGACATTTGCAGCAAGTCGTGCGGCAGTGTATGCATACACATCCCTGCCATGAAATGTATAAGACTCCCCTGACCGTGGTAAGCGATTAACGGATTCATCGATTACACGCGTTTCAGCAATACCAATACTTTCGCTTATATGTGTTAGTGTTCCATTATTTGGCGTTATAATGTATTGATCATCATTTGTTTTCACGACTACACTTAATCGTTCAGATCCCACGCCAGGATCAACGACGGAAACGAAGACGGTTCCTTTAGGCCAATATAAGGTCGTTTGATATAAGCGATAAGATGCTTCCCAAATATTATACTGTGGGATATCATGAGTTAAATCAAAAATTCTTAATGTGGGCTCGACGGAAATCGCCACGCCATACATGGCTGATACAGCCCCATCACTTACTCCAAAATCTGTTTGAATAACTAAGTTTTTACACATTATGATTACCCCCATTATAATTTTAAATAATAAAACCACGTCATTACCGAATAAATCGATAAGGACGTGGTTGATTTAACGTGGTACCACCTTAATTTACTATCTACTTACATAGCTAGTCTCATAAGTACGTAACCTAAAAAGGTCAGATATACTTTGGCTTGGATAACAAGCGCCACATCTTGTCGGAACCTACTCTTGTTAATTACATAACAATTTCGGCACGAGACTCAAAGGCCATTTTCAGATTTGTATGTTTACTTCCTTTCACCATAAGAAGCTCTCTGTAAAAAATAACAAAATCGTACTTTCCTTTTCATTGTCTTTTTTAGTAAAAATATTTAATTGAATTGTATGACACATAAATGACCTTTAGTATACGAAATAAACCATATTAAAGCAAATAAATAGATAAGGGAAATAAACACACGACAATAATCGGAGTAGTACAAATTTTTTTTACAATGTATAGTGATGTATACTAAACAAATAAGGGAGTTGTATAAAGCAATGCAAACATACTTTTTTACGGGTTATCCGGGATTTCTTGCATCAAATTTGATAAGGCAACTCATTACAGATCACCAGAAGGAGATTAAACACATTTATTTACTCGTTTTACCCGATCTTATCGAGCAGGCGAAGGACAGAATAAACCTATTCGCAGAATCAAATGATGTAAGCGCTGACTTGTTTACGGTTGTTCCAGGTGATATTACGAAGCCTGATCTTGCTATACAGGAAGATACGAATCTTCAGTTGAGGAAAGTAGTTACTCATGTCTTTCATTTAGCAGCTATCTATGATTTAGCTGTGGAAAAAGAGGCTGCGTTCCAGGTTAATGTGAATGGGACGAAACAAGTAAATGATTGGGTGGAAACACTAGATCAGCTTGATCGTTATATTTATTTCAGTACAGCTTATGTTGCTGGGAAAAGAAAAGGTCGAATTTATGAAAATGAACTCATCAAAGGGCAATCCTTTAAAAACCATTATGAGGAAACAAAATATCGAGCTGAAGTTTTAGTAGAAAATCTAAAAGAAAAGATTCCCATTACGATCATCCGCCCGGGTGTTGTAAAAGGCGACTCTAAAACAGGAGAAACCATTAAGTTTGATGGCATGTACTTTATGTTAAATTTCCTGGATCGCCTAGCCTCATCCCCTGTTATCCCTTACTTTGGTGCTGGAGATGTGGATGGAAATTTTGTGCCTGCCGATTATGTACTTGAAGCGACAAGTTATTTAGCAATTGCACCGGTTGGCAAAGGTAAAACGTATCATTTAGCTGATCCAAATCCTTATACGATGAAGGAACTTTCGACGATGCTTTCAGAGGCGTACTTAAATAAGACACCCAATATCACCCTTCCTCTAAGCTTAGCCAAACTCTCCCTATCGAGTTCTATTGCGCGTAAATGGTTCCACGTAGAAAAGGAAGTCTTAGATTACTATATCATTGATAATTCATATGACTGTTCGGTTACTGTTGCTGATTTAGAAGGCTCTGGTATTGTTTGTCCAGATCTTAAAGATACGCTTGAACCGATGATCGACTTTTATCGGAAATATAAAGATGATAAAACGAAACATATTAATATCGTTTAAAAAATGAAAAGGGTTCTCTATCCCAAGATAGAAAACCCTTTTGTCGTTCCCATTTCATATAACCACTACCTTTGTAGGATAGATGACAGGGCCTAATTGCCTAACCATTAAAACATCTGTGAATATTGGATCATTTCACTAAAATACCAAGATTTGTCATACCTTATATAGTATAATGAAATGGACAGGTAATGCAGGGTGAACTTTGGATCGGGCCAGCGTGGGACCTCCAATTTATATTGGTGGCTTAAATCCTCTGAGAAGGAGGCGGAGTCAAGTGATACCAATTGACAAGACCATTGAGCTGATGATCATGTTTTCAACGCTAATGTTGTTAGTTGTGACGATCCGTGGAGTAAAGTAATCACCCTGCCGACTGACTAATGAAGTGATTACTTTTTAAAGGTACAAACTAAGTCGCCGCATCTTGCGGAAAACTGTCAGAGTCGCAAGCTGCAACTTGCGGCTCACCTTCATCTTACTGATTGTTTTTTATTCCATCTCAATTATTGTATTAGCGAAACATTAAATTATTCTATTGATTATAAGTTTTACATTGTTACCTTTCATCTTATTATACTATAATAGACATCTTTTGACACTTATTTTACTCTCTGACAATCAGATAAAATCCTTTTACATTTTAAATAACAATATTTTATTTTCCATAGATACCATCAAGTAGAGGTGACAACGTGAGAGCTATTTTAATTGGGATTATAGCGGCTTTATTTTTTTCTGTAACTTTTATACTTAATCGATCGATGGAATTAGCTGGTGGAAGCTGGGCCTGGAGTGCATCACTACGTTTT
>DATGSG010000077.1:0-2087 GCA_035302925.1 Virgibacillus sp.
TTGGAATTCCCAAGGGCTCCGAAGCTTATCAACACGTTATGAAATTTTACGTCAACAATCTTAATTGAACCGCCGTATACTGATCGGTACGTACGGTGGTGTGAGAGGTCGGGAGTTAATCACTCCCTCCTACTCGATTTATTTACGATTTATACAGATCACATTATTCATAAAACCACTGAATAGTTGCCTAAAGTGGACTCATTCTGCTATTATCAAGAGTATTATGCTAGTTATATGGAGAAATAAGAAAATGTAACTAACTTTCGTTAAGAGTCTGTCTTACTTGGAAATGTGGCATCGTTAACTGGGCTACACGTCGCAATCATACAATCCATGATGAATAGACTATTTTATCGATTAATAAGTAAAGAACCAAACCAGTTGGGGGTGTATACAATGGCAAAAGTAACTAAAGCAGAAGTGGAAAATATTGCTGATCTAGTCAGAATTGCTGTTTCGGATAAAGAAGTGGAATCATATACAGCACATTTAAACACGGTAATTGAATATGCCGATAAACTTAGTGAATTAAATACAGATGATGTCGAGCCAACAAAACATGGAATTGTATTGGAAAACGTTTTACGAACAGATGAAGTCACACAATCAATCACACAAGAAGAAGCATTAAGAAATGCTCCAGACAAACAAGATGGTCATTTTAAAGTACCATCTGTAATGGAGTAAGGAGGGTAAACATGTCATTTTTTGGATATACAATTAAAGATATCGAAGAGCAGATACATAAAAAGGAAATGAGCGTATCAGATGTTGTGGATCTGTCATACAAAAGAATTGCTGAAGTGGATGGCCAAGTAAAAGCATTCCTAACACTTGACGAAGAGAATGCCCGTGCCCATGCAAAGCAATTAGATGAAGCAGTAGGAGATCAACATAAACTATTTGGTATTCCCAATGCCATTAAAGATAATATTATGACAAAAGGCCTACGCACAACAGGGGCTAGTCAGTTTCTAAAGAACTTTAATGATCCATTATACGATGCAACGGCCGTAGAAAAACTAAATCGAGAGAAATCAATTACGATTGGGAAAGTAAATATGGATGAGTTTGCCATGGGTTCCACATCGGAAAATTCGAGCTTTCAAACAACACGTAATCCATGGAATCTAGATCATGTCCCTGGAGGATCTAGTGGTGGGTCAGCCGCAGCGGTAGCAGCCGGTGAAGTACTCTTTTCATTAGGTTCTGATACAGGTGGTTCCGTACGTCAACCAGCAGCATTTACAGGAATCGTAGGACTCAAGCCAACATATGGACTAGTCTCACGCTATGGCCTAATTGCTTTCGCGTCATCTCTTGATCA
Organism: Virgibacillus sp.; assembly: GCA_035302925.1. Lineage (GTDB taxonomy): Bacteria > Bacillota > Bacilli > Bacillales > Amphibacillaceae > CALAMD01. The sequence goes on from DATGSG010000077.1 coordinate 1,331, forward strand.
GATTGGACCGATTACGCGAACAGTCGAGGACAATGCGCGTATTTTAGAAGTCATATCAGGCCAAGATCCACTTGATTCTACAAGTGCAAACATTGAAAGTCGTTCCTACACAGAAGGCATCAAAGAGGGTGTAAAGGGAATGAAAATTGCGATCCCTGAAGAGTATTTAGGGGAAGGTGTTTCGGAAGAAGTGAGAGAATCCGTTCTAAATGCCGTGAAAATGTACGAACTACTCGGTGCAACATGTGAGAAAGTGTCATTACCACATTCTAAATATGCAGCCGCTGCCTATTATATGATCTCATCAGCCGAAGCATCCACAGCCCTTGCGCGTTTTGATGGCGTTCGCTTTGGAGTACGTGCTGAAAATGCGGAAAACATGATCGAAATGATGAAGTTATCCCGTAGCCAAGGCTTTGGGGATGAGGTTAAAAAACGTATTTTACTTGGATCATATGTACTAAGCGCTGGACATTATGAAACGTATTTTGAAAAGGCACAAAAGCTCCGGACATTAATCACAAAGGAATTTGAAACGATCTTCAAAACATATGATATTGTAATCGGACCAACTACAGCAAGAACAGCCTATAAAGTTGGCGAGACGAACATTGATGAAGCAACAAAACGTGCTAATGATATATTAACCGTTCCAGTTAACTTAGCAGGACTACCAGCAATTTCTTTACCATGTGGATTTTCAGAAGAAAATCTACCAATGGGCTTGCAAATTATCGGGAAAGCATTTGATGAACGT
>DATGSG010000078.1:0-3221 GCA_035302925.1 Virgibacillus sp.
GTTGTTGTGTTTGGGTTATTTCCAAACATACTCGCCTATACATTAATTGAGCCAGCAATGAGTGCCATTCTACCTGGAATTATTGAGCCTGGACAACACTTTAATGTGCAAATATCTCATTGGCACGGATTTAATATAGAACTATGGATGACGATTGGGGTTATCGTTCTAGGTGGTCTACTCTTTTTTACCATGAAGAAATGGTCACAATCGGCCTTCTATAGAGGGGAACAAGATATATTTAATAACGGATATGACTGGGGCTATGAAGGGTTAATTAAAAGCTCACAATTTATCACAGGCATGCAAATGACTGGAAGGTTAAGAGACTATTTTGTCTATATGTGTACGTTTATCTTGTTCCTTATTGGCTACACAATGTACCGTTATGAGGCTTTTGCTATTGATACAACAAACATATCACCGATTGACCCATATATGTGGATGCTAACCATTGCTTTAGTTATCGCGATTGTTGCTGTTCCATTTATCAATAATCGCATGATGGCAATTATCGTTACGGGAGGTGCAGGCTATCTTGTTGCACTCATGTTTACGATATTCCGTGCACCTGATCTTGCGTTAACACAATTACTTGTGGAAACGGTATCGGTTATCTTGTTTATGCTTGTTTTCTATCATTTACCTAAGCTTAAAAAAGAAAAGATAAAGCCATCATTTAAAATCGTCAATTTGCTTGTTTCGATTGGTGTAGGGGTGATGATTACACTTGTTTCACTGAGCGCATTTGCGCTTGGCAGTGATGCCAACTTTACATCAATCTCAGAGTATTTCATTAAAAACTCTAAAATATTAGCAGGTGGACAAAATATAGTGAACGTTATTCTTGTCGATTTCCGTGGGCTTGATACCATGCTAGAAATTCTAGTCCTTGGTATTGCTGCTATTGGGGTTGTGTCTCTCATTAAATTGCGAATAAAGGACGGTGAAGATGTATGAAACAATTTAAATCAAATGACATGATGCTTCAAGTTTCTATGAGGGTCATTTCACTCATTATATTTGTTTTTTCATTCTACTTATTCTTTGCTGGACATAATGCCCCTGGTGGTGGCTTTATCGGTGGTTTAATGACAGCCAGTGCCATATTGGTATTGTATTTGGTGTTTGATATGAAGGAAATTACGCGGGCGATCCCTTTTAATTTCACCACGATCATCGGAGTGGGATTGCTACTTGCTGTGGGCACAGGGATATCAAGCATGATTTTTGGCTATCCGTTTTTAAAACATTTTTTCGGATCTTTTCAAATTCCGATATTTGGTGAGGTTGAGCTAACTACAGCACTTCCATTTGACTTAGGGGTCTATTTAGTTGTTGTTGGTGCAGCTTTAACGATTATTTTAGCAATCGCGGAGGATGATGATTAATGGAAATACTGATCTCAGTTTTAATAGGGATTATTTTTACAGTAAGTGTTTATCTATTTCTATCGAGAAGTTTAATTCGAGTCGTTCTCGCTACTGTCATTTTATCGCATGGTGTTCATTTATTATTATTAACAATGTCTGGACTCCAAAGAGGGGCAGCACCGTTATTAAGTTTAGAAGCTGGATCCTATACAGATCCATTGCCACAAGCATTAGTGCTTACAGCGATTGTGATTAGTTTCGGAGTGACATCTTTATTGCTTGTCATGGCATACCGGACTTATAAAGAACACAACACAGATGATTTAGAGCAATTAAGGGGATCTGCTGATGAATAATTTAGTTGTCCTTCCGATAATCATTCCATTTATTATCGGAGCCGTATTAATTATATTCGCAAAACACCATAAGTTTCAACGCATACTGAGTGGAGTCGCGGCGATTGGAATATTGCTCCTCTCCATTTATTTGGCGATCACGGTCTATCAAGATGGTATTATCGTTATGGAAGCAGGGAATTGGTCAGCACCATTTGGAATTGTGTTAGTTGCTGATACATTAGCGACCTTGATGGTGTTATTAACAAGTATCATAAGTACAGCTTGTTTGTTCTTTGCTTTTAAAACCATCACACCAAAACGAGAGAAATTCTTTTTCTATCCATTCTATTTCTTTTTATTAGTAGGTGTAAATGGAGCGTTTTTAACGGGCGATATTTTCAACCTATTTGTATTTTTTGAAGTTATGCTCATGGCATCCTACGCATTGATTGCTAATGGAGGAAAGAAACATCAACTTCGTGAATCATTTAAGTATGTGATTATTAATGTATTTGCTTCTGCACTATTTGTAGTCGCTATTGCTTGGCTGTATTCTGTGACAGGGACTCTTAATATGGCGCATATTGCCGAACGGGTTGCAGAACTCAAGCAAACAGGTGTTTTAAATACCATTGCCTTGCTATTCTTTATTGTCTTTGCAATGAAGGGCGCTCTCTTTCCGCTTTATTTCTGGTTACCCAGATCGTATTTTGGTCCACCTGCAGCAATAGCCGCTCTATTTGGTGGATTATTGACGAAGGTTGGTATTTATGCGATTATCCGTATGTTTACCCTAGTCTTTCATCATGAATTAACCTATACACACAAAGGTGTTATCGTTACGGTTGCCGGTTTTACGATGTTATTTGGTGTACTAGGGGCTGTTTCGCAGTTTGATTTTAAAAGAATCCTTTCATACCACATCATCAGTCAAGTTGGATATATGGTCATGGGGCTGGGAATCTATACTCCTCTTGCGGTAGCTGGTGCCATCTTTTATATTGTCCATCACATGATTGTAAAAACCGCACTCTTTTTATTTGCAGGAGTAGCAGAACGGGTCACAGGAACAACGGATTTGAAAAAAATGGGCGGATTGCTTAAAACACACCCAGCTCTTGCCTGGTTATTTTTTATCAGTGCGATCTCACTTGCAGGAATCCCGCCTTTTAGTGGTTTTTTCAGTAAGTTTCCAATTATATTAGGCGCTTTTGAGGAGCACCAATATATTATCGCAGGGGTAGCTTTATTAGTTGGTCTTCTCACTCTGTTTTCAATGATGAAGATTTTCAGTCATGCTTTTTGGGGTGAACAGAAACATACGAGTGAACAAGCAAAAGTTCCCATCGGTAAACTGTTAGCACCAATTGTGCCATTAGTAGCGCTAACGATCATCCTAGGACTAGCTGCTGAACCTATTTTTCAATATTCACTAGTGGTAGCAGAACAAATTATGGATCCATCAATTTATATTGAATCTGTGCTTAAGGAGTAGTTATTATGGCATTTC
>DATGSG010000079.1:0-7732 GCA_035302925.1 Virgibacillus sp.
AATTTGTGAAACACTTGATGATTATGTAATTGGTCAAGAAAAGGCAAAGAAAAATCTGTCTGTAGCGGTTTATAATCATTATAAACGGATTAACTCCCCTAAGAATCCAGATGACGTCGAATTAGCAAAGAGTAATATTGCCATGCTAGGGCCAACTGGGAGTGGGAAGACGCTACTAGCTCAAACACTTGCAAGAATCCTCAATGTGCCTTTTGCCATGGCTGATGCAACTTCATTAACAGAGGCTGGTTATGTAGGTGAAGATGTTGAGAACATCTTATTAAAACTTATCCAATCTGCCGACTATGATATTGATCGGGCTGAAAAAGGGATTATTTATATTGATGAAATCGATAAAGTTGCCCGTAAATCAGATAATCCATCAATCACGAGGGATGTATCTGGAGAGGGTGTTCAGCAAGCATTGCTTAAGATTCTTGAAGGTACGGTAGCAAGTGTACCGCCACAAGGTGGTCGAAAGCATCCACATCAAGAATTTATCCAAATCGATACGACGAACGTCTTATTTATCGTCGGTGGAGCGTTTGATGGAATAGATGAAATTATTAAACGTCGCATTGGTAAAAAAGTAATCGGATTTGGTGATAATGAGACAGAAAAAGATCTGGAATTAGGTCAATTATTATCCATGGTATTACCTGAGGATTTATTAAGTTATGGATTAATTCCAGAATTTATCGGGAGACTTCCAGTGATTGGCGCTTTAGAACCGTTAGATGAAGCAGCTTTAGTCGAAATCTTAACCGCACCGAAAAATGCGCTCGTTAAACAATATGTAAAATTATTCGAAATTGATGATGTCGAACTGGAATTTGAAGATGATGCCTTAATTGAAATCGCCAAAAAAGCTGTTGAACGTAAAACAGGAGCTCGTGGTTTACGTTCGATTATTGAAACGATTATGCTTGACGTCATGTTCGAATTACCATCCCGTGAAGATATTGGGAAATGTGTCATTACAAAAGATACAGTTATAAATGATGAGAACTATCCAAAACTTATCTTTAGGGACGGAACAATTAAAGAAGGCAACAAAACAATTCCTAAAGAGAGTGCCTAATAAAATTAGATGAATGAGTGTACGAACATATGCGCATTCACGTCACTTTAAATTTAATTTATAAAACCAGAGACTGACTTGGCTTAATTACTCCTTTGATGACGTTGAATACGTCAGGGAGTATTATCAATGCTTTAGTCGGTCTCGTTTTTTGATGACTTACATATGAAATATCGATTATATTCAGGGTAAACATAGTCATTAACGGGTATAATAGTGATATATTTCGGCTCGCGTATATGTTCTATATGTGCGATCATCTATAAAAACAATGGAGGTACATATGATGACAAAAGATATTATTCAGCTACCCCTCCTACCTTTACGTGGATTACTCGTATTTCCATCCATGGTGCTACACCTCGATGTTGGTAGAGAAAAATCAATAAAAACATTAGAAGATGCAATGGAACATGATAAAACCATATTTATTGCAGCTCAGAAGAAAGTAAGCTTAGATGATCCTCGACCAGAGGACATTTATAAAGTCGGAACATTAGCTAAGATCAATCAACAAATCGTTCGTCTCCCAAATGGAACGGTTCGCGTACATGTTGAAGGTATCCATCGGGCGGAAATCGTCCGTTTTGTAGATACAGAGGATAACTTTACTGTAGAAGTAAAAAAAATAGCAGATGTGAAAGGTGACGCTTTTGAAGAAGAGGCATTTAAGCGTTCTTTATTAAAACAATTTGGGCAATACATAAAAATTTCAAGAAAAATTACGAAAGAAACGCTTAATTCTGTTGCTGATCTTGATGATGCTGGAAATTTAGCGGATATCATAACCTCTCATCTCCCATTAAATCTAAATGATAAACAAAGTATTCTTGAATTCAGTCATGTAAAAGAACGCATAGCGCATTTATTACAATTGATGTCTGATGAAAAAAAGATACTTAATTTAGAAAAGAAAATTAGTGAACATGTCAAAACATCGATGGAACAGACCCAGAAGGAATATTATTTACGTGAGCAATTAAAGGCGATCCAAAAAGAACTCGGCGATAAAGATGGTAAATCGAGTGAAGTGGAATTGCTTACAACGGAGATAGAAGAAGCAGACATGCCGGAACGAATTCTAGAAATTGCGATGAAAGAATTAAAGCGCTTCGAACAGGTTCCTCAGAGCTCGGCCGAAAGTACGGTCATTCGTAATTATTTAGACTGGTTAATAGCCCTGCCATGGACGCATAAGACGGAAGATACAATCGAGATCGATCATGCTCAAACGATCCTTGATGAAGATCATTATGGTTTAGAAAAAGTTAAAGAACGAATATTGGAATATTTAGCTGTTCAAAAGCTAACGAATTCGATTAAAGGTCCGATCCTTTGTTTAGTAGGTCCTCCTGGTGTTGGAAAGACTTCTTTAGCAAAATCAATTTCAAGATCAATTAACCGAAACTTCGTCCGTGTTTCTTTGGGTGGAATCCGTGATGAAGCTGAGATAAGAGGTCATCGCCGGACATATATTGGTGCGATGCCAGGTAGGATTATTCAAGGAATGAAAAAGGCTGAATCAATTAATCCTGTCTTTTTATTAGATGAAATTGATAAAATGGCGAATGATTTCCGCGGGGATCCTTCTTCAGCCATGCTTGAAGTATTAGATCCTGAACAAAACAATGCGTTTAGTGATCATTTTATTGAAGAACCTTATGATTTATCTAGTGTTCTATTTGTAGCTACAGCGAATGATGTTTCGAGCATCCCTCGTCCTTTGCTTGATCGGATGGAAGTCATTTCGATTGCAGGCTATACAGAAGTAGAAAAACTATATATTACTAAAAACCACTTATTACATAAACAAATAAAAGAAAACGGCCTGGAAAAAGGCAATTTACAAATCCGTGATGAGGCATTATTAAAGTTAATTCGTCTGTATACACGAGAGGCAGGTGTGCGTGGTTTAGAAAGACAAATCGCGACCTTGTGCAGGAAGGCGGCGAAGATTATTGTCGCAGGTGATAAAAAACGTGTGGTCGTAACTGAAAACACATTAGAGGATTTGCTTGGTAAACCATTGTATCGCTATGGAAGAATGGAAGTAGAAGATCAGATTGGGACAGCTACAGGACTTGCTTATACAGCAGCAGGTGGTGATACATTATCAATTGAAGTATCCGTCTACCCAGGTAAAGGAGAACTTACACTAACCGGGAAGCTAGGAGACGTCATGCAGGAATCCGCACAAGCTGCATTTAGCTATGTCCGATCACGTGCAAAAGAGCTGCAAATTTCTGCTGATTTTCATGAAAAGTCAGACATTCATATTCATGTCCCTGAGGGGGCAACACCTAAAGATGGACCTTCGGCAGGGATTACAATCGCGACGGCACTTGTATCCGCCTTAACTGGGGATGCGGTAAGAAAAGAAGTGGGAATGACTGGTGAAATCACTTTAAGAGGTCGTGTCTTGCCTATTGGGGGATTAAAAGAAAAATCCTTAAGTGCACACCGAGCAGGAATAACAAAGATTATCATTCCAGCAGATAATGCGAAGGATATTGAGGATATACCAGAAAGTGTTCGGAAGGAACTTACCTTCATTGAAGTAAGTCATCTAGACGAAGTATTAAAACATGCGTTAGTGAGTGATTCAGCATGAACATATCTAAAGCGGAAATATTAATTAGTGCAGTTAGTAAAGACCACTATCCGAAAGACAGCCTACCTGAGATCGCTCTTGCTGGTCGCTCAAATGTGGGGAAATCATCTTTTATTAATCGTATGATTCAGCGCAAAAATCTAGTGCGCACATCATCCAAACCAGGCAAGACGCAAACGTTAAATTTTTATAAAATTAACGAGCAATTTTACTTTGTCGATGTGCCAGGCTACGGGTATGCTAAAGTATCGAAGACAGAGCGAGACAAATGGGGCGTCATGATGGAAGAGTACTTCCAGTCGAGGGAGAATCTTCGTGTTGTTGTACTGATCACAGACATACGTCATGAGCCAACAACAGATGACGTCCAAATGTATATGTATTTGAAGCATTTTGACTTACCAGTCCTTATTATCGCTACGAAACTAGATAAAGTACCAAAAAGTAAACGGGCGCGGCACTTAAAGCGTACGAAAGAGACATTCAACTTAGAGGAAAAGGACAATATTGTTCCATTCTCTGCCGAAACGGGAGAAGGTAAAGATATTGCTTGGGCAATATTAAAGAAATATCTATAACCAAAACAGATTAAAAGCATTCCACTATTCTTGTTCTAAGAATAGTGGGATGCTTTTATTTTTTTTTCTTTAATAAGTAAAAACCGAGTAAAATTAATGTGATTGGCCAAAAACGATCGAGAAAACCAGTAGGATGATCAATCCAATGGAGCCATTCAGGAATACGTTCTGAGAAAATAATAAATGCGAAGCCTCCTGTTAGGATAACTCCGATTATGAGTTGACTCTTCGTCCAAAAAGAACGGATGAGAAATGAAATTCCGATCATGAATGGGTAAACTGCCCAATGATCGGGCCAATTTAAAGTATGTTGTAAACCATGAAAATGAATACCAAGTCCAGCTATGAACGTCCCGCCGAATATATGCTGATAATCTTTAGTAGAGTAACTGTGGAGCAATAATGCAATCCCCGTTATCATGAGCAATGTTGGCCAAGAATAGAATGGTTCTAGAGCAGGAATGTTAAATTGCTGGACTAAGAAGTAAATACCGAGCCCGATTAATAAGTACGCAGAAAATAAATGCTGTTTTCTAATTTAATATGAACCTCCTCAAGTCTTTACCCTATTTATAGTTAACTATGTTTGTGAAAAATCGTCAAACAAAAGAAGCGACAACTATAAATCTCATGGAGAGATTTTCCTTCATCTAAGCATATCCGACATGACATTTTCATATAGTGAGATAGAACAGCTAAAAAAGGTTATTTAATTATGTGTGATGTGGAAGGGAGGAAATCATTTGTTAAATAATGAAGAAGTATTTAGTTTTGAACTACATGAGTCGCTATTCTTCGAGAGAGGACAGGAAGTTTCGGAAATGTTAGGCATCTCATTAGAACCTGAAATCTCCATTCAACAATTTAATGAATATGTATCCATCAGAGGAGTCATTGAGCTACATGGGGAATATCAAAAAGTACCTGCGAATGAAGACAATAAACCTGATTTGCTGGAATTGGAAGACAACCACTCCTATCGGTACTTAGAAAAGATTAAAGATACGGCTGCTGGTCGGGCTGAATTTCTCCATCGATTTCCAGTTGAAATATCTGTTCCAACCTATCGAATTCCTGATATCAATAATGTATCCGTTCGGATTGATACATTTGATTATGAAATTCCAGATAACCGAGAATTAAATTTAAAATCAACCATTGCGATCCATGGCATTAAAAATGTAGCGGAATTACCAAGAGATGAGCAGACTGCCGATGCTTTAACACATGAGGAAGACAATCTGGAAAGTTTTGAGTTTGAGATGAACAATGAATCATTTGAAACGAATGAGGAAATCAATCAGGTTGAAGAAGTAGAGGAATTAGAAGATGCAAGTGAAGAAGATAAGAAGCGCTGGAAATATACGAAGTCGCAAACATTTAAAGAATTTTTTACGGATGATCAAGGAGATCCAAAAGAAGTGGATTTATTAGATGAAGAGGTTGAAGAAGTAGAAGAAGCAGTAGAAGAAGTGCTAGAAAAAGAGGTAGATGTATTAGTAACAGATACGACAGGAAGTCAGGAACAAGCTGAATCTGTATCTGATCTAGAGGCAGATGTTGAAACACATGATAAAGATCGAGATGAGACGTTAAAAGGGATGGACTATATTGCGGATATGTTTAGAACAGATGAGGAGAGTGAGGAATTTACACGTTTGCAATTATGTATCGTTCAAGAAAAAGACACGCTTGAAACAATAGCTGAACGTTATCAAGTGCCGAAACTTCAATTAGTAAAACAAAACCGGTTAGAGGATGATCATCTATTAGAAGGGCAGCTCTTATCGATTCCCTATAAAAAAAACAAGGACTAGATTGATATACCCCTTACGATCTAAGTAAGGGGTATTATTGAATGGTGATGATGGTGGTGAATTGAATGGATTTGATAAAAAAAGTTATCCGCTCTTACGGAATAGCCTCTCAAGAAGTTATCCAAGTAACAGAGTCTCTATACAAAGTTAATACACACCAGCAAAATTACGCGTTAAAGAAGAGTCGATTAACAAGTGAAACAAGATCTGCCTGGGAAAATGTTTATCATGAGGCTCATGCAAAGCAGTTAACAAGTGTTTTACCTCTGTATTTAACAAAAACAGGCTCCCTTTACCAAGAAGAGAATAATGTTATTTATTATTTAAGTCCTTGGTTAACCGGTGAACAAGCAACAATTGAGCAAGCTTATCGAACGATTGGACAGTTGCATGCAAAAACAAAACAAGAACAAACAATGCCGACTGAACAAGTCGTGGAACAATTTGCACGCTATCAAGAGGGGTGCCAACATCTTCAAAAAGATCAGCTCACCTATATCAAAGAAATTGAAATGGAGAGGTATATGTCTCCATTTCAATTACAATATTGTACACATTTTCGCGATGTCGAGCTTGTATTTAAGAAGTTGCTGGAATCGATTGATCGATTTAATGACGAAATCACTGATATGAGTACATGGAATTATTCCTTATGTCATGGAAATCTACAGTTTTCGCATTTCTTCCATAGTGGACAGATATCGATCATCAATTGGGAAAAAGCCCATTATGCTAATCCTATCCTTGATCTTGTTTTGTTTTTTAAAAATGAAGCCATTCATTATGATACAACAAATGCTATGTTACTTGATTTATTTACGACTTATTTGGAAGAAAATGATCTGAAGCCAATTGAAAGATCTTTACTCCTTATATATTTACTAGATCCAACGGAATATGTTTCCATCGTCAAGCAGCATGTTGAGAGCAGATCAAATGCCACGATGATACATCAGGTTAAAGATTTACAAATTGCTTATCGAAAATTATTATTTGGTCTCGCATTTTTTGAACGTCTAAACGAGCTTACAATGAAAGAACAACAAATAATCAACGATTAGATCCATTCCATATAAAACGCAATAAATATACCGACTAACAGACCGAGTAAAAACACATCGAATGTCGTTGGAAAAAATAATGTCCGAAGCAGTTGAAAAACCAATATGGGTAAGGTTACCTTTTCTAAAACAATTATACAATGCCTTACCCAAGGTGGTAATCGGTAGCGATAGTATCTTCCCATCATAAAACCTCCCCTAAGTTACACTTCACTTCATTACTGATTAGTAATATAATATGTATAGATGTAGTTGTTTCGTGCAAATCTTATGGTATAAGTTGCATTTATACTGCATTATCGTTAAAATATGAGATGTTAAGTGGTTAAATGAGCAAAATAATATAATCAAACGATGCGATGATAGGGAAGAGTACAAAATAATTGCCTACAGGAAGAGGAATACAGACTGAGAATTCCTTATGAAAGATGTTTTGGAAGTCACCCTTGATGCAGTTTCTTTGAACTAAAGTAGAAGAAATCCGGATATATTCCGTTATCATATTATGAGTGTACAAGTGTTTTTACTTGTAAACTAAGGTGGTAACACGGAATCATACCCTTTTCGTCCTTTGTGAATGGATG
>DATGSG010000080.1:0-12596 GCA_035302925.1 Virgibacillus sp.
TTCAAATCTTTATTATCGCGCTTTTAATTATTCGCTCTTTTCGAAAAAAGATGCTCATTACCGTGTCAGGATTAATTGGTGATGAATATGGACGTGCAGCCCGTGGGATTTCTGGAGCGATCACCGCTTTCACTTTCCCAATGTGGTCTGTAGCTACTTCGATCGCATTTGCATCTGCCATCCACGTCTTTACTGGCATCTCACTCTCTTTATCGGTCGCCTTTACAGCGATATTACTGTTTATTTATTTGCAAGCTGGTGGGATGTGGTCGATTGCTCTCACACAGACATTGAATTGTATTCTCTTTTTATTGATGTTCATTATTGGCATCATAGCCTTTATTATCAATCCTGGTGTCGATGGATTGCGTGAACTAGCTGTCAACGATCCATCCATGTTTAGCTTTACAGGTGTTGGCATTCAAGTGATCATCGCCTGGTTCGGCACCTTCCTTGTGAACGTTGTTTTGGCACAAGCAGCTTTTCAAATGGCTCTCTCTTGCAAGACGCCAGAAGAGGGTCAAAAAGGATTAATTTATGCGGGTTTTATGGCTATTCCCTTTATCATTTGCGGTACTCTTATCGGTCTTGCCGCAGCAATTGTTGTTCCAAATGGCCAGGCTGGACTTATTGCCGTACCTCAATATTTAATGGAAGTATTACCAGCCCCACTTGTTGGACTCTTCTTTCTTGGGGTCTGGGGATGTGCATTAAGTTGGGGAGCCCCTTGCCAGTTTTCTGGTGCCACGAGTTTAGGACGTGATGTCGGAAGTGCTTTAAATCCAAAGGCAACTGACAAGCAGTTAATAAAATATACCAAAGTATCCCTGCTCATTTTAACATTCCTCATGATTGGCTTCGGCATGTTACGGACCGAACAATCCGCTTGGTGGAATGTGTTGGCATGGACTATGCGTAATAGTGCAACATTTTCTCCCGTTGTTGCTGCTCTCTTTTGGCCAGTCGTTACAAAACGAGCTGTTATCGCATCCTTATTTACTGGATTCACGAGTGGCTTACTTTGGTATTATCTAGGTGATTGGCAACCAAATGAGTTTTATTTAAATATTCACCCTGTATGGATTGGTAGTTCAATCAATATCATGACCATCATCATCACCACTTTATTTGATCGAAAATCTAATTGGATGATCAATGCAGGGCACCGGATAAAACGAGGTTATGCTACAGTTACCGCTTTTGTTTCCGTAACAACCGTAAGTATTATTTATTTTGAACGCTTGCATGAAATGGGATTAACCGGGTTACTTTTGTTCATCATAAGTCTGCTCTTCTTTATTGTGGCTATCATCTTTATTAGACCTAAATCCGGTAAAGAACATGCCTTATCTTCTGCTGCTTAAATGAAATTCATAATACTGGTTTAGTGCAACACCGATACAACATATAGTTTCGTCAGACCATTCTTAACTACATCTCGTATCGGTGCTGCTGGTTTTGGTAATTATGAATTTCATTCTCTTAAATAAGTTTATAAAAAACGAAGAGACATGATTGCTCTCTATATCATGTCTCTTTATTTTTGTGGGAAATAATAGAAATCCATCATGATTTGGAGTAAACGTCAAAAATACGTCATTACTTCGTTCATCTTTTGTGACAAATCTCCCCCATAAGGTGTCGCCTTTCTTATACAATAGGAATAGACCAAAACGGCACTAGATAGACTGCCATTTACACGATGGTCATAGTGGTTACATTATAAAACAAAAATAAGACTGTATATGATTGTGAATAAAATCACATTGTCTAAGGGGAGTAAATAGAATGGAAGTACTTGAATTAGCGCGTATTCAATTTGCATCGACAACAATCTTTCATTACTTTTTCGTTCCAGTATCAGTTGGTCTGGCATTTCTCATTGCAATTATGCAAACCATCTATACGGTGACAGGTAATGAAGAGTATAAAAAAATGACGAAGTTTTGGGGGACTTTGTTTTTAATTAACTTTGCAGTTGGTGTCGTCACAGGGATTCTCCAAGAATTCCAATTCGGCATGAACTGGTCAACCTATTCAAGATTCGTTGGGGATGTTTTTGGTCCATCACTTGCGGTTGAAGCCTTATTAGCTTTTTTCCTTGAATCTACATTTATTGGGGTTTGGGTGTTTGGTTGGGATCGGCTATCCAAAAAAGTCCATCTGTTATCCATTTGGCTCGTATCACTTGGTACCATTTTATCCACCTTTTGGATTTTATCAGCTAACTCTTTCATGCAAAATCCAGTTGGCTATGAAATGGTTGATGGAAGAGCACAAATGAATAGTATTTCTGAGATTTTAACCAATCCGCATTTGTGGTCACAATTTCCGCACGTTTTAATAACGGCAATTGTTACAGGTTCTTTTCTTGTTGCCGGTATTAGTGCATGGAAAATAGCACGTAAACATGATGTATCCATGTTCAAAAAGTCATTTAGGATCTCTATGATCGTTGGTCTAATCGCGTCTGTGGCGGTTTTATTTACCGGACATTTACAAGCTCAGCATATTGTACAGTCACAACCTATGAAATTAGCAGCGGCTGAAGCGCTTTGGGATACAAGTGATGACCCGGCACCTTTTACAGTGCTGGCAAAAATAGATCCTGAGAAAAAGGAAAATAAATACGAGTTGAAGATCCCCTCCATTTTAAGTTTCTTTGCTTATAATGAATTCAGTGGGTCCTTGGAGGGAATGAATCAACTACAGGATGAGTACACTGAAAAATATGGACCTGGAAACTATATTCCTCCCGTTCGCACCTTATTCTGGAGCTTTAGGGCGATGGTTGGAGCTGGAACAATAATGGCTTTACTCAGTTTGTATGGGATCTATGCTTCTCGAAGGGGTATTTTGGAGCAAAAGGCTCGTTATTTAAAGTGGATGGTATTTGCAATTGCCTTACCATTTATCGCGAATACAGCTGGATGGATTATGACTGAAATGGGTCGACAACCATGGGTCGTGTTCGGTGTCATGAAGACAGAGGATGCTGTCTCACCTAGTGTGACATTTAATGAAGTTCTCTTTTCTTTCATATCCTTTACAAGTCTTTATGCGCTATTAGCGGGTGTCAGCATTTTCCTCTATGTGCGACATATTAAAAAGGAAGATCATGAATTAGTTACAGAAGATGAGACAACAACAGATCCATTTGATAAGGAGGAAATAACCAATGTCACTTAATGAACTGTGGTTTCTCTTAATTGCTTTTCTATTTGTTGGGTTTTTTGTTCTCGAAGGGTTTGATTTTGGTGTCGGTTCAGTCGCTAAGTTTCTAGGGAAAAATGATACGGAACGACGAGTGTATATCAATACGATCGGCCCCTTTTGGGATGCGAATGAAGTGTGGTTAATTACAGCTGGTGGAGCGATGTTTGCAGCATTTCCGCATTGGTATGCAACGATGTTTAGTGGATTCTATATTCCGCTCGTATTTATGCTACTTGCCCTTATTATTCGTGGGGTTTCCTTTGAATTCCGCGGACAGATCGATCAGGAGCGGTGGCGAAATACATGGGACTGGACATTATTCGTAGGTAGCTTTTTACCGCCAATACTATGGGGTGTTGTCCTTGGAAACTTTATGACAGGAATGCCTATTGATGGGAATAAAGAAATGGTCGGTGGATTTGCACAGTTTCTCCATCCTTTTGCCTTGTTAAGTGGGGTTATGTTCCTTCTTTTGTGTCTTGTACATGGCTTGCAATTCATCACGATTCGAACAACTGGTGAATTACAGGAACGGGCTCGACGTGTTGGTAAAAGATTAGCTCCCATCACACTCCTTCTCGTGATTGCGTTCTTCATTATTGGCGCAATCAAAACAGATATCTTTACGTATCATGGGAATGGATGGATATTACTGCCAATCTTAGCCACTGTAGCCCTATTTGTTGCGGCTCTATTAAATAGTAATAAACGAGATGGATGGGCATTTGCGATGACGAGTTTTACGATTATCTTATTAACAGCAAGTATTTTCATCGGCATGTTTCCACGTGTCATGATCAGTTCAATCAGTGAAGCTTATGATTTAACGATCTATACGGCTGCTTCAGGTGATTATACATTGCGATTAATGTCTTATTTATCATTGGGATTACTCCCGTTTGTTATCGGCTACCAAGGATGGAGCTATTATGTGTTCCGTCATCGGGTTAAAAATGATAAGGAAACGTTAGAATACTAATGGCACGCCGAAAAGGACTGCCAACATATCCTGGAAGTAGACCGCTATATATTTCACTCGGTTTCCTCTCACTATTAGAAGCCGTGAGCATCGTTTTTCAGGCAATTTTCCTAGGTAAATCGATCACCAATCTGTTTAACGGTGTTCCCTTTTCCGATATTGTATTCGATGTCGTCTATTTCTTGATTGCTTTTCTTAGTAGACATGGATTAACGCTTATACAGCAGCGATTAGCAGAACGGTTTTCTGAACGAATGGGGAAGAAATTACGGGAAGATCTTGTGGAAGCTTATTTCCGACATGGGCAAACATTCGTTAACATTTACGGAACGGGTCGATTAGTCACATTAGCGATTGAAGGGATTGCGAATGTAAAGGAATATATAGAAATTGCTATTCCGCGAATGATTCGCACGACAATTGTCCCAGCTCTCATTGTAATTTATATCTTTACCGTTGATTTATCTTCGGCCGGAATCTTAGTCATCACGGTTCCGGTTGTCATTGTATTTATGATTTTGCTCGGTTTAGCAGCTCAAAAAAAGGCTGATCAACAATATGAAACATACCGCGTGTTATCCAATCATTTTATTGATTCCTTGCGAGGGTTGGAAACATTAAAATATCTCGGTCAAAGTGTCAAACATGAAGAGAAGATTGGGCAGGTGAGTGGCGAATACCGCAAAGCAACTGTCCGAACATTACGGATCGCTTTCTTATCATCTTTTGCACTTGATTTCTTTACGAGCTTATCCATTGCCTTTGTTGCGGTTGGATTAGGGATCCGCCTGATTGATGGAGCGATCCTCCTATTACCGGCACTCACGATTTTAATTCTTGCTCCAGAATACTTTTTACCGATTCGAGCCGTTGGAAAAGATTATCATGCGACCTTGGATGGACAAATTGCTTTAGGTGAAATCGAACAGATTATCGAATCGATACCAGAGCATTTACCTACCGAACAAACCGAATCCATCCAGTGGAACGCAGCAAGCGAGCTCCTATTTGAACAGATTGATGTTCACCATGATGATAATCTAATCTTAAAAGATATTTCTTTTTCTTTTGCAGGTCATGGATTAATTGGAATTATCGGACCGAGTGGTGCTGGAAAATCCACCTTAATTAACGTGCTCGCCGGCTTTCAAGCGCCAAGTGATGGATCGATTACTGTGAATCAATCTAACACAAGCAGCCTGCAGCGTGATGACTGGTTGCAACTCATTACGTATATTCCGCAACATCCGTATATTTTCCCAACATCTTTAGCGAATAATATTCGGTTTTATCATCCGGAGGCAACAAATGAGCAAGTGATGGAAATAATCGACCAGATTGGCATGCAAGCATTTGTTGAACAACTACCTGATGGTATTCATGAACGCATTGGTGAAGGTGGGCGCATATTAAGTGGTGGGCAAGAACAGAGAGTAGCGATGGCTCGGGCCTTATTAAGTAATCGACCGATTATTT
Organism: Virgibacillus sp.; assembly: GCA_035302925.1. Classification (GTDB taxonomy): domain Bacteria; phylum Bacillota; class Bacilli; order Bacillales; family Amphibacillaceae; genus CALAMD01. Next base: position 5,672 of record DATGSG010000080.1, read on the forward strand.
TATTAGATGAGCCAACCGCACACCTTGATATCGAAACCGAATATGAAATTAAACAGGTGATGCTCCGTATTTTTAAAGATAAACTCGTCTTTTTTGCTACTCATCGAATGCATTGGATGAAGCAAATGGATTATTTACTCATTTTAGAAGATGGGCGATTAGTTGAACAAGGATCACAAAACGGGTTACTTGATGAAGATAGTAAATATAAACAATTCATAACGGAGCAAATGAACAGGAGGCGATCTGAATGAGAGAATGGGTTCTCCCTTATTTAAAACAATATAAAAGCAGAATGTCGCTTTCATTAGTACTCGGTATCCTTGGCATTGGCTCAGGAGCGATGCTCTTATTTGTCTCGGGTTATTTAATTTCAAAGTCTTCTCTCCGGCCCGAGAACATTATGGTTGTTTATGTACCCGTTGTAGCTGTTCGAGCATTTAGTATCGGGCAAGCTGTCTTTCTGTACGCTGAAAAATTAGTGAGTCATGATCTTGTCTTACGGACACTTGAAAACATGCGAAGAAAATTATATCAAATTGTTGAACCACAAGCCCTTTTCTTACGGTCACGCTATCAAACAGGTGATTTATTAGGCGTCTTATCTGATGATATTGAACATTTACAAGATCTTTATTTACGGTCGATCATCCCAGCTGTAATGGGCCTTACCATCTACACTATTATGATCGCTGTATTTGGCATATTCGATATCACTTTTGCCATTATGATGGCACTCATGCTTGGCGTACTCGTATTTCTTGTTCCGGTTATTTCTTTTTATATGACACGTAGCCACCATACAACAATGAAAAGGCAACGAAATAAACTATATCAACATTTAACAGATGCGATCTTTGGAATGAGTGATTGGCAAGCAAGTGGAAGAACAAATGAATTATTAAACCAAGTCCATATGCAAGATGAGAAAATGATTGAAACAGAACGCAACATACAGCGATGGCAACATCTAAGAAATGCCTTCATGCATCTAGTGATTGGTATCATTATCATTACCGTCATGGGATGGTCGAGTGTTCAGGCGAATGAAGCTGTCATTACGCCCACCCTGATTGCCGCGTTTACACTCATGACCTTTTCCATCACAGATGCGCTGATCCCTATTTCCGAAGCGACTGAACATATACCGACGTATATAGATTCAATCCAACGCATTCAACAAGTCGAATCCAAAGAAATAGCGCATACGGAAACAAAGGAAGTCGATTGGCTAGCTGAACCACAGGTTGAATTACAGGTGAGTAAGTTGCGTTATCAGTACGATCAGAGCGATATCGATGTGATCAAAGACCTATCTCTGACAATACCTGCTGGAAAAAAGATAGCGATCCTTGGTAGAAGTGGAACTGGGAAATCGACATTATTAAAGTTATTGGCAGGAGCGATTGATCCAACTGAAGGAATGATTATGTTAAATGGAGAAAAGATGCATAGTGGCCTATTATCTCAAGCCGTATCCGTATTAAACCAAAAGCCACATTTGTTTTCAACAACTATTGCCAATAACATTCGGATCAGTCGACCGGAAGCGACTGATGAAGAAGTAATGACTGTAATCAATCAAGCCCAATTAGCTCCATTGATTGCTTCTTTACCAAACGGGGTACATACCCCGATGCGGGAAATGGGCCATCGCTTTTCAGGTGGGGAAAGACAACGCATTGCTTTTGCAAGAGTGCTTCTTCAAGACACCCCCATTATCCTCATTGATGAAGCGACAATTGGACTTGACCCGGTCACTGAACACCACTTACTCCAGACGATGTTAGCGGCAACGACAGGTAAAACCGTCATTTGGGTTACCCATCATTTAGCAGGTGTGGAGTCCATGGATGAAGTCATCTTTTTAAAAGAGGGTGAAATATCCATGCAGGGCAGCCATGATGAGTTAATGAAAACGGAAGAACACTACAGAGAACTATATGCCATGGATCAAGGCATCTAATATTTATGAGTATTTCCAAAAATCCCCGTACATGCTATGTCGTATACAGCGCAAGTTCGGGGATTTTTTTACTGCATACTGTCTGTATCTGATAACGATTTCCCTGTATAAATTGAATCAATGAATGTCCGCTGGAATCGATCCCCTGCTTTTGTTTTCCCTTCCAAATCAATGGTAATATTATAGATCGTATCTGACTGATCTAATGAAATATGTTGGGATAAACTCTCACGTTCGGTCACATACCATGTATCCGTATTTTCTGGATGACTAGAATCTACCACATGGTATGTTGCGGTTAGTGATTCTTCATTGATCTTCTCTCCATCCACATCTAATTGATAAGCAAGTTGCAGCTTTTGAGATTGATCAGAGACCTTTTTATTCAAGTGCATCGTCAACCCGTTATCTGCTTCCGTTTCAAAATCAGTCATTAACAAATAAGCATTATCAGCTGCTGAGAGCAGATCAAACTCCCATTCCCCTGCCTCAGGTTGATCTAATGTAATCGAGTAGTGACGAGCGCCTGGGAAATAAGCCTCATTCGTTTGTACCGTATGGACACGGTGTTCAACTGCTTCCCCTGCTGGATTTATTAAGCTAACATCAGTGAGATCTTGTGCCGCAATCAAGTTTAGTGTGACTTGATCCACATGCTGTTCAATCGGGATATGGATCGTTTCCTTTACTTCACGCTCTAAAGGTCCACCAGAAACGAAACGATTTGAGGGAAGATCATTTTTGGCAACTGTCCGTTTTCCTAGTTGAGATTTCCCTTGTTGTTGATTTCCTTGCAAATAACCTTGAAACTCAGGAAATGTTATGCCCGTTCGAATAGAGGAGTGATCCCAATCACCACTAGCGATTTGTTCGCCTTCTGGAAGGGCACTGCTAGCCAATGTCACCACCCCATCATTTGAACCATATGGTGACAAATATACTCCCCCAAACCAAGTGGCTGAGAAAGCACTCCCCCAACTTGTTCCCCCTAATGTATAGTAATTAGCTTTCCCTGCTTCTGGCTCGCCTGCTGTTCTTGATCTAAAGTCTTCCATATATCCCGTTTGCATGACATACGTACCCTCTCCTTGCATGCCAAGTAAATCAGCTAACCATCCCGCCCAAAAGCTATTTGCTAAGTCGGCTAAGGGAGTACCATGGTGAGGACTAGATAATGTAATGACATTATCGACATAAGGCCAAGCGTCATAGTAGGTGAGTGCTGTTTGTGCATCAACTCCACCTTTACTATGTGCAATAATCGTAATCTGTTTTCCACCAAAATGATCTGATATCTCAATAATTTTTTCAGCTAATAATTCACCATTATCCCACATATCGGCTGAGGCTCCACCGGCATCATATAATTGTAAAAAACTCGTTTGATAGCCTGCCTCATAGGCGGTGTTATACATATCATTATCTTCCCACCAGTCTTGTGCTTTCCCATTCATACCGGCTATGAATAACAATATGGGGTCATTTTCATCAACATCGCTTGGTGTTTCGCCTGTGTACCATTCACCTGGGTTTTCATCATTTCCATTACCTGCTTTCCCCATGATCGAATGAGTTGAGGAATTCCCAACCTTCTCTGGTTCAGCCGCATTTACTCTTTCGCTATTTTCAGTTGCATATACAGTTCCGATAAAACTAGATCCAATCATCAATATAATCATGATCAGGGGTATACGTAAAACACTCCATTTCATACTGATCGCATATCTCCTCCTCTAGTTGTTCGATTGATTTACCTCATTCTATGCATCGTTCGCAGCTTCATGCACCTATTTTTGTCGTGACAAAAAGCATCCGCTAAGATGCTTTCGTTATCACATATCAATAAGACTTATTCAACAAGACTAGTCTACTAGATCTTCAAAAAAATCATCTACTTTTTCAATATATATTTGTTTATTTTGTTCATACGATTTAACATGGCCTTTTCCATCTGTTAACCATAATGTAAAGACATCTGGGTGTTTCTTTACCATCTGCTCACTTTCATGGTAAGGGATTGAGTCATCCCCTTTATTGTGGATAAATAATACGGGCCGTGGTGCAATATCATCTAATACGGAGATCGGGCTTGCTTCCTTTGGATCTAAATCAGTCATGATTGGCATGATATTCATAATAAGCGGCGTAAATGGAAAATTAGGCAAGTCTGACCAGACTGGGAGATTCACTTTTAAATAATCCTCCAGATCGCTAAACGGACTATCAGCTACGACACCGACAACATCATCTGACTGTGATGCAGCAAGTAATGCAGTAGAAGCACCCATTGAGATTCCGAGCAAACCAACTGGTTCCTCATAATGATCTGTAGCCCAGTCAATTGCCCCCAACATATCAAGTTGCTCTTTGGCCCCTACGGTAGACATCGCGCCTCCCGAATCACCAGCATAACGAAAATCAAATAAGATCACTCGGTAGTCTTTTTCTAGCAAATCTTCAGCCATTGAGAAAAAGGAAACATGATCTTCAAACCGATTACCTTTATAGCCATGACCAAAAACAACAGTCATTTTTGCTTGTTCTTCAGGATTCAAAACCCACCCGGATAAATTGGTTTCACCATCTCTACTTTCAAACGTAATATCTTCAAACTCCATCCCATAATCACTTGGAAATTGATCAATTGGCTTTTTATCTGGATGTGTCATACTATGCCCGACATAAATGGAAATGCCTACACAGACAAGCATCGTCATCAATAAAAGCACGCTAATGCTTATTATAATTACTCTTTTCAACTTCAGCTTTTTCTTTCGTTCTGGTTGTTCTGGTTCCAGATAGGTTTTATTCATCATTTGTGCCTCTATTCTTTTTATTTAAAAACATGTTCACGATTAAATTCCGAATTAATTAGACGGCCTTTCATAATTACCATAACCAGCTATGTCACATAGCTATAAATAGCGATTATGAAATTCATTCATCCTTAACCGATCATCCCTGGGCGATGGTTTAATAAGTTTCCATGGGCAAAACCTTTCACATCAGAATCTGAATAATAGTTTAATAACTCATTGATGAGGTTCTGGTATTTCCCAGCATGTTCTAATCCTTGAACATAATAACTGATCCCATCGAAATCCGATCCAAAGCCAATTTGCTTTACGCCACCAAGTGAACAAAAATGATCAATATGTTTAATTAAATCGGCAATTGTTGCTGTTTCACGTTGTTTATTAATAAACGGTGGATTAAAGACAAGATGAATAAGACCCTTTTTCTGAAATAATGCCTCAATCTGATCATCATATAGATTTCTCTCGTGATCACAAATTGCTCGCGCATTTGAATGGCTTGCTAGCAGATAATCCGCTCGTTCTATCATATCCCAGAATCCTTTTACTGTTGAATGTGATACATCTGTGAATACGTGGTGTTCGTTATTTAAACGAACGACTTCCTTGCCAAGTAATGTCAAGCCACCACCACGAGGTTCACCTGCGCCATCTGCGCACAGATTGGCAACATTCCACGTTAAGCCGACCGACATCACTCCAACTCGATAAAGATGGCGCAATTTAACCAAGTCATTTCCAAACGCTTCAGCCCCTTCTAACGTCAATACGGCACCAATTTCACCGTCTTGAAGATCATCCAAGTCTGACCAGGATGTCATGTGTTTCATTGCTTCATTTTTTCCCAACACTTCTCCATAAAAGAAATCAATTTGTTCTAATGCATGTTGCCACATTTGATCAGAAGGAACCTCTGGATAAATAAAGATTGCAAAAAACTGAACAGACACTTTTCCTTGTTTAAGTCTCATTGCATTTGTTTCAATTTGATCAGCATCTTGAAACCGTAGTCTTTGCATTCCATTATCTTCACCCTTTGCAGCACGTTGCAATTTTAATAATGCATCACAATGCGTATCGATGATCTTCATTCAGCACCCCCTAAGTCAATCTGACAAGCTTGAACAAACGTTTGATAGATTTTAACGGAAGCATCATCTTCAACTGAAATCATATTTTCAGGATGCCATTGTAGACCAAGTACAAATGGATGTTCTTTACTTTCAATCGCCTCGACAACCCCGTCACTTGCTATTCCACTCACTTGAAACGATTTAGGAACATGTCGATTTGCTTGATGGTGGCGGCTGTTTACGCGCAATTGATTTGACCCTGTTACTTGATGGAGTAAACTGCCTTCAAGGACCTTTATAAAATGGGATCCATGTGATGTTGGTGCCTGTTGTGCATGTTGTAAAAGCTCATTCTCGTGCTGGGCATAGATATCTTGATACATGTCTCCCCCTACAGCAATATTTAAGATTTGACTACCACGACAAACACCTAAAATTGGTTTCTTCTGTCTAAGAATTTCCTTCGTTATCTTCACTTCAAAAACATCTCTTGCCGGGATAATCGGGCCTAAATTCCGATGCGGTTCTTCGCCAAAATATGTGGGATCAATATCATCGCCACCTGTCATATAGAGCCCATCGATCGACATCGCAATTTGTTGCACATCCATATCTTCTACTAAATAAGGTAAAATGACCGGCATACCACCAGCCTGCATAATTGCTTTTACATGATCAGGACTGAATGTATAAGCTGATTCATCAACTCCCATATAAGGAGTAATTCCAATGATCGGTTTCATCTACGGTTTCCCCTCCCCAAATGATTTCTCATGATGATGTATATGTTTCAACTGACTGTTTACGATCTAGTTTATCATATTTTAGAAAGCACGCACTTCGTTCCGTCACTTTTTAAACGCTTCTTTTATCTTGCATTTCACATCTACCCGCTTCTACCTTATAATTAAATGAACGACATCTTTAATTTCCACTATTTTTTTGACATACAGATGGAGGTCATTATGAAGAAGATTAAATTGATAGCCATGGGTGGCACCATTTCCGCTTGGGGGAATAGTCGAACCGATTTAAAAGATTATCGCTCTGGTATCTTAACCGGAAATGAT
>DATGSG010000081.1:0-3166 GCA_035302925.1 Virgibacillus sp.
CTTGTATGAAAATTAAACAAGCCTTCATGAACTTTTCTTTTTAACTTGCGTTTCGCACCCAATAAAACAGGGATTACTGGTTTTTCAAGGTGCGAAACTCAAGTAATTAGATCGTGTTTAAATGCGTAAATAACTGCTTGTGTCCGATCTTGTACCTCCAGTTTACCTAACACATTACTGACATGAACTTTCACTGTTTTAAGTGCAATAAATAACTCATCAGCAATTTCTTGGTTGGTTTTTCCTTGCGCAATAAGCAGTAATATTTCTTTCTCCCGATCAGTTAATTGGTCATGCAGATAGTCAATCGGTTTTTCTCGCATTCGATGCATAATTTTACCCGTTACTTCAGGCTCTAAAATGGAACGTCCTTCATATGTAGAACGGATTGCCTTGGCAATTTCGCTCGCTTTTGATGTTTTCAGCATATAGCTCGTTGCGCCAGCTTCCAGCGCTGGATACACTTTTTCGTCATCAAGGAAACTCGTTACAATAATGATCTTAGCCTCTGGCCACTGTTCCATAATTTGTCTGGTTGCCTCAATCCCATCCATTTCTCTCATAACTAAATCCATTAAAATAATATCCGGCTTGAGTTCCAGCGCCAATTTTACAGCGGGACCGCCATCATCTGCTTCGGCGATCACATTTATATCCGGTTGTGCAGATAAATATGTGGTAACACCAATCCGAACCATTTCATGGTCATCCGCAAATAACACACTAATCATGATCTTCACCCTCTTTCCGTAAAATAGGTACTTTTACTTCTAATCTTGTCCCCTCATCAGGGAGACTGATCACTTTAAACATTCCACCTATTTCATAGGCACGTTCACGCATATTTTCTACACCGTATGAGCTTGTCTTTACTTTATTGATATTAAAACCGATACCGTCATCGACGACACGTAAAATAACCGTTTCATCCCGTTCAATTAGCATAACATGTAAACGGCTTGCCTTTGCATGTCGCAACGTATTGGAAACTGATTCCTGTAAGATACGAAATAATTGATCCTCTATCCCTTTATCAACTATAAATGGCTCTATCTTCCAGTCAATTTCCATCGGTACTTTTTGGATCAATTCGAGCAACAACTCCTCTGCTCCTATTTGCAGATTTTTCCCTTTTAATGCAACCGGTCGTAAGTGAAGCAATAACGCCCGCATTTCCAGTTGTGACTGATGTATCGCCTTTTCAATCATGCTCAATTGTTTCCGGATTTCCTCTTCTTCAGGCGGATTTGTTTCATTGATTGCCGACATCATCATAGATGCTGCAAACAGTTGCTGGCTAACAGAGTCATGTAATTCCCGCGCCAATCGATTTCTTTCTTGGACAACGACCTCCTGCAGGCTTTTTTCACGCTCCACTGCCCTTTCAGTCGCAATCTTTTGGGCCATTTCTGTCTGGTTATTAATTTTCTCCTGGACTTGTTCAAGGTGGTTTTGAATTTTATCTAACTCCGGATACTCTTCTTGGCCAAATGTCACTTTTTTCCCTTTGGCTAGCTCATCCAACTGCCGTTCAATTCGGCGTAATCGCTCTTGCCAATACCAGCCGGAAACAAAACCAGTAATGATTCCAGATACAATTGGAATCATAAAAATGATTGCCAGATAAGAAACGCCACCAACGGTTTTATCTAAAACATGCGGCCAATCATCCAAAAAGGCTACTAATGTAACTCCAACAACAATGAAAGACAGAAGAATGCTAAGCAATATCGCTGTGAGTATGTGTCGCATAATCGTATTCATATCCGCTTCACCTCAATATCTCCGGAAAACAAAGAGGTAACAATCTTGATGCGGGGTAATGTTGTATTACCATAATGTACGGTTTGATAGGAAATGGATTGATTCGTTAATTTCATGTCATGCTTTCCAAGCAAGTGTGCTCTGCCAAAAATAGAACTATGATGAATGCTAACTTCTAGTTCATATGGTACATATATTTCAATATTTCCCATGATGTGACGAATGGAAATCACTGCAGTATCTTGTGGGAGCACTGTATTACTCAAATCGATGATACGGTCGCCAAACCCGCCATGTATGTTCACATCGCGCCATTGATAGGCTGCATCATCAGTGAATTGATCGCCGAATATTTTATGTTTAAAAAGTGGCTTTACAGAAATAACAGCGTCAGACATTCCTTCTTCATTAACGGAAAATCTTGGTTTAATAACGACTGCTTCCTTCTTTGATTTGGAATAATCGATAATAAATGAAACAATAATTGCCACTAGTAAAAAACGGACAGCAAGTGTATTTAAAATAGCGAAGATGAATCCAATAACACCAATCCAAAATACAATTTTTCCCCATAAATGGTCAAAGTATTTTTTTCCGACATAAATCATGCATCCACAAAATAGAGCAGAAAAGATCATCCCGCCCTGGAAAAAGGCGATCTCAATAATAAAGAGGATCACACCAATGATCAATATCCAATTTAATCTGTCCGTTGTTAGTCTATCAAACACCGATGTGCCCCCCTTTTTTTCTATAAAAAAGACTTGATTTAGGCGGAGTTCGCATCCTACCTGAAAAGGCAGAATTCATAGTAACACCGCTTAGGTAATATGTAGAAAGACGCAGTCACCTGCGCCTGTTAATTATATCATTCTTCCTTTAAACTTACATATTACTTCATCTTTAATCAATTTTCATTTTCTTGCATTTCTTCCTCCAGCTTGGCGATTTTGCTGTCGAAGGTACTTTTATAATAGGAACTATTCACTTTATATTCGAGTCCTTCAATGTATTGTTCCATCTCAGCAAAACGAGAAAAAGGCTTGTCCGTAGACTCTGTCACGACTCGATTAATTTGTTGATTTGCATTAGCAATGTTTTCCTTTCCCATCAATTCCATTCGACGCAAATGCATATCTTTGAGTTTATGTTTCATTTCTTCGTATTTCTGTTCGAGTTCTTCCAGTTGTTCTACTGCTTCTTCACGTGAATTCTTCATACGATCTGCTCTCATTTGATACTCTTTATGTTCTTTTAAAGCAAACTCATGCATTTGTTCTTCTCCGGCCTTTTCAGCAATATTTGCTTGCTTTAAACGCTTTTCCGCAACGTCCTGTGCTTTGTGGTATTCTCTCATAAATTCATCTTTTAATTTATACTGCCGGTCAACCAATTTTCTTAC
>DATGSG010000082.1:0-3116 GCA_035302925.1 Virgibacillus sp.
CAATATCCGTCAAGTAAGTAGATTACTTTAATAATAACCTGTTATGTTATATACTTAATCTGAATGAATTTCATAATTACCGAAACAAGCGAAGTCATATAGCTATAAATAGGAATGATAATATTCATTAAAAGGAGTGAATCAAAATGAAGCAAACCAATATTTGTCCTCGATTTGAAAAGGCCATTACACTTTTAAGTCAGCGCTGGACAGCTTTGATCATCAATCAATTGTTATCAGGGTCACATCGCTTTTGCGTACTCCAATCCTCTATCGGAATTAGCGGAAAGGTTTTATCAGAACGCTTAAAGGATTTAGACCAACAGGGGATTATAAAACGTGACGTTATACCCGAAACACCCGTTATTATCCAGTACTCATTAACAGAAAAAGGTTATTCAGTAGAGCCAATTTTGAAGGAAATAGAAAATTGGTCCCAGTCATGGGTGGAAATAGAGAGTGAAGAAATATAAGGTAGCATCATATCCTTCCTAGCATTTTCATAACAGTACTTTCCTATCCCCCAAAGGCCATAAAGGTTTCCTTTATACCTTTTAGAAATGTCATTCGAAAAGAGCATTCTCGGATAAGAATGCTCTGCTAAAATGCTGTACGTATATACTAAGTAATTAGATACTAAATGGGTTAATCATTATGAACCCGTTATTAGTTCACGATTAGCTTAAGGTTAAGGTCTATAAGCACTTTAACATTAAACCTACTTGAATGAATTTCATAATTATCGTAACAATCGAAGTCACTTCGTTGAAGGTAAGTGGGTTATGTAATTCACTTATATCACTATTTTTTCAACCCACTAATTGTCCCCTCCATAGACATCGATGCATTCCTATCGACAAAGAATAATACAATTGTACTGTCTTCATTCGCAAAGAGCGGTGGCAGTGGATTGTCTACATCAGTTACAGCTTCTTGCTTACCTATGATGAGATCCTTAATGGTAATTTCACCTTCCATTACGTATAGAAATGGTTGCAGGCCCTCATATGTAGGAATTTCTAGCCTTTCTCCTCCTTGAGGATGCGCGTCTAAAACATACACATTTTGCCTAACATGTAGTGGTGCTTCGCTTTCTTCAGGTCCAACCATGACATACCAGTTGCGATTGTCTGCCGGTTTGTCATGGAATTGAATTTTTGCTGGAAGATCTGCTTGGTTCGGTCGAACGAAGATTTGCAGCATTTCCACTTCGTCTTCTGTCACCTTCTCTTCATGCCAGAAACTTTCCCCAGCATTCATCAACATTAGCTTCCCTCGGGCAATTGGCGCTTCAAAATCAGCTGAATCTTTATGATGCATCACACCGGAGCTGACATAACTTAAGATTTCATCATTGACATGTTCATGCATTTTAATGGTCAGGCCTTTTTTCATTACCGCATGATCGATATTTGCTAATGGTCCAAATGCAGTATCTTCCGGTTTATTACCTAAGATTAAACCTGGTTCAATTCGCGTAATGGAGAATGAACCTTTAAATGGCTGAGCATGATTCCCTGCTCCTAGTTTTTGTAACAAAATATCCCCCCTTTTTTTAGCTATTTTACGTGAATATACTTTTCACCGAGAACTTCATTTGTTTCATAGGTATCTTGTGCTAATTCTTGTTGTGAAAAGGTGTCTAGCTCACTCTTTTCAATTGAATAATACTCTTCAATTTCTCGGGAAAATAACAATTTTTCCTGTTTGAGTAATTGATCTAAAGTGGAAAGCTCTCTCGGTTTTAATGTTTCTTCTGATAGCAATTGCCGAAGTGCATTTGTGTAGTCTTCTAAAGTTTTGGCACCAACAAGTCGAACTCCTTTTTGTTCTTCATTGACCATGACGATTGTTGGAAAGCCGCGGACACCTAATTCACGAACGAGTTGGAAATCTTCCTGTAATGAAGTGTTTGCTTCTGCACGCTTTGATTGGTTAACGATTTCCTCTCCGTCAAGGCCAACTTGATTCACAATACTCATTAAAACTTCATCCTCGCCAATGTTTTTATTAAAGGCAAAGAGTTCTTCCCGTGCCCGACGTAAAAATGTGTTCGCTCGTTGCTGATCCTTTTCTTGAATAACTTTATACACTCGGGAAGGGATGAATGATGACTCGATCGGATGATCATACCAGAGCGTTCCGTCGATTGGCATCCGTGATTGTTCACCAACTTCTCTCCAGTGACCCGCCACATCAGCAGGGCCTGATATTCCATTTCCAGGATCAACAGGACCACCCCCCCACTTTTCAAGCAATCCACCCATTAGGGTTTGCATTTTGAAATAATGCCCGTACTGATCAACAAACTTTCTGAGGACCGGTTCCAATGCCCAGCAATGCGAACAGATTGGATCGGTTACATAATAAAGGTCGATTGTTTTTTTCGGTGCTGAAAAATCAATCAATCCCGTTGGATTAGCATCTTCCCCACCTGGTCCACATACACCTGTTTCTACATCACACATCATATCATGTTTGATTTCCATTATTATTCCCTTTTCATTATTAGATTTTAAGTTCAATATGTTCCTGTGCCCAGGCCTGGATCGGCTTTAATGCCTCGGCTAATTGTTGTCCCTTTTCAGACAGATGATACGAAATTTTGATGGGCGTTTCTTCTGTTACTTTTTTAACGACCAAATGATGTTCCGCAAGTTCAGTCAATTTTAAAGAAAGTGACCGAGGTGTAATATCCGTTAAATCCCGTTTCATCTCCGTAAACTGGGCCGTGAAATCGGGACAAATTGATAAATAATGAATAATGAGCCCGTTCCAACGTCTACCTAAAATATCAAAGGACGATTCTAAATAAGGACAAATTTGAATAACGATCACCTCCATCAATAAATTAATTATATATCCGTATACTTAGTATATCAAGTATAAAGATTATACTTGATTGTTTTTATGTATCTCGCAGGTTTAAATATGTACGCATAATAAAAGCACACATTTTCATGGTATGATATATCGTATAAGATTTCAGTAGGAACTAAATGATATTTGAGGGGAGTATAATATGATGCAACATCTTAAAAAGGGTGATACGATTGGGGTTTTTACGCCTTCTTATCCTGCGACTGTGACAGCTAAGCAGCGTTATGTACGGGCAA
>DATGSG010000083.1:0-28706 GCA_035302925.1 Virgibacillus sp.
AGCGATCACAATGGTATACAACGATATTGAGCTACTCGGTTCGATAACAAAAGTACTTTACCCAGATATTGCGAAACACTTTAATACAACGGCATCACGAGTAGAAAGGGCGATCCGGCATGCCATTGAAGTTGCATGGAGCCGCGGTAATATTGATGCTATTTCATCATTATTTGGTTATACAGTTAGTGTTTCCAAGGCAAAACCAACTAACTCGGAATTCATTGCGATGGTGGCTGATCGTTTAAGGCTTGATCACCGCGCAAGCTAGCCTGTAGCGATCATCACTGATGTGTATGATACCATAAAAAGTAAGATAGAGATAAACGACATAAATAAGTCCGCAATCATAAAGCGCCTTATAGACTGGGATAGCAACATTCCAGTACATAAGGCGCTTTCTATATTATCATATTCTAAGATCACTACGTTATCGAGCAGCCATTATTCAAAATAGGTTTTATATAAAGACTGAATCGCTCGTTCGAGTCCACTGGCATGAATTCCAAACATCATGGAAACTTCAGAAGAACCCTGATTAATCATTTCGATATTTACTTGTGCTTCAGCAAACGCAGTAGTCGCTTGTTGCGCGATTCCTACTGTGCTCGTCATTCCTTCACCGACAACCATAATAACGGCTAAGCCATAGTTAATTGAGATCGTATCGACGTGAAGTTCATTTTGAATTCGATTCAGAACAATATTCTCTTTGTCTGGAGTCAATTGATCTTCGCGAATAATAACAGATATATCATCAATTCCTGATGGGGCATGCTCATAGGAAATTGATTCATCTTCTAGAATAGAAAATAACTTTCGTCCAAAACCAATTTCACGGTTCATTAAAAATTTACTGACATATAAACTACAAAATCCATCATCACTTGCGATGCCAACGACACAAGTAGCATCTGGGTCTTTTTCGGAAACAATCATCGTTCCAGGTGCAGCAGGGTTATTCGTATTTTTAACACAAACTGGAATGTTTTCTTTGAAGGCTGGAATTAAAGCCTCATCATGAAAGACTGAAAAACCAGCATAAGATAATTCGCGCATTTCTTTATAGGTTAATGTTGTAATCTCTTTTGGTTGACTTACAATGGTTGGATTTACCGTATAAACAGAGTCAACATCTGTAAAGTTTTCATATAATTCTGCTTGGATACCAGCGGCAACAATCGAACCGGTTATATCTGAGCCACCTCGGGAAAAGGTCATCAATTTCCCATCTGTTGTATAACCGAAAAATCCTGGAATAACTAAAATACCTTCGCGTTCCCGCAATGAATAAATTTTGGCAAAGCTTTCTGGAAGGATTTGTGCATTCCCAGGTTCATTACTAACAAAGAGTCCTGCTTCCTGTGGATTTACATATGTTGCTTCTAATCCAATCAAATTTAAGTAGGCACTTACTATTTTGGCCGACCCATCTTCACCAATCGCTTTTAGATTTTCAAGTTTCTCATCTATAGAAAGCCCGTTTGTTAGAATGGCATCAATCGAGCCCCTGATTTCCTGTTCAATTTTCGCGGGAATACCTAATCCGGTTATGATTTCAGAAAAACGTTCCATGATTGCATCAACCTGTTGCTCATAGGGTTCCTTTCGCCCTAATGCGTCACCTAAATTTAATAGTAAATCGGTAATTTTAACATCCTGATCGTCTCGCTTACCAGGGGCAGAAACAACAATAATCTTTCGTTTTGGATCACTCTTAATAATAGCTGCTACTTTTTGTATTTGAGCTACATTTGCTACAGAGCTTCCTCCAAACTTGGCTACCTTCATGACAACATCTCCTCTAATTGCTACTGTTATTTATAATACCATATTACAGTTTCCTTTTTAAGGGGAGATTTATCGGTCTCTTCTTTTCTCCCGATTAACAAGATTGTTTTTACGGTCCCGATGAACGACAAAACCACCAATAAAAGCAAGCCCACCAATGAACAAAATCAAACCAACAATAAATTGGACGCCGGTATTAATTAAAATAGGGAAGACTTCAGCGAATAGTGCATCACGCATGAGTTTGATCCCAAAAGCGGCTAAAACGCCAGGGATGAGTAATACAAATACAGCGATTATTCTTACCATATGATTTCTCCTCTTAACATATATGTATTGTTATACCAATAGTATAACAAAACGGGTAAGAAATAGGAAAAATGCGGTTTGTTTTTTGATACTTCCAAATAGGAAGTCGTCGTGAAATAATGAATTTCATAATACCGGTTTAGTGCCACGTCCCTAGCGATGTTGCTGATTTTGGCAATTATGAAATTCATTTGAAGGATTATTATTTAAAGTTTATGAGTAGGTAGGGACCTCCAAAGTGTTAAATTAGCTGGGTATAAACGTGAATGAAGAAGTCTGCAAACACCAGTACAATTATAAGTTTCTAAAAGATGGACACACACCGTTAAAGCGCTTACAATATAAGTGCATTGCCATGATGTTTGCAGTATACTATATATATTGGTGACAGATAACACTATCTATTCAAGTGTTAGTTTTATACAATATGAGTATGAACATTTATCATATAGATGAGCATATTGTATAATTGTTTTTTTAGACTACAAATATTAGGGGGAATAACATGAATATTTTTAACAGCATGGAGGAAGATGATTATGAGCAAATTGTTTTTTGTCAAGATAAAAACTCTGGTTTAAAAGCAATTATAGTCATTCATGATACGACACTTGGTCCCGCATTGGGTGGAGCGAGAATGTGGCCCTATGAAAGCGAAGAAGAAGCGATGGAAGATGCTTTGCGCCTAGCTAAAGGAATGACTTATAAAAATTCGGCAGCCGGATTAAATCTTGGTGGTGGAAAAACAGTCATTATTGGCGATCCGAAGCAAGATAAAAGTCCAGAGTTATTCCGTGCCTTAGGCCGTTATATACAAAGTTTAAACGGTCGCTATATTACCGCTGAAGATGTGGGAACCTCCGTAGAGGATATGGATACGATAAAATTAGAAACGGATTTTGTAACGGGAACATCACCAGAAACAGGTTCATCAGGAAATCCAGCTCCCATAACGGCATATGGCCTCTATCAGGGAATGAAAGCAGCCGCAAATGAAGCCTTTGGAACGGATTCACTAGAAGATAAAGTGGTTGCGGTTCAAGGTGTTGGTAATGTCGCATATCGATTATGTGGACATTTACATAAGGAAGGCGCGAAACTTGTTGTGACAGATATTAACCAGGAGTCCGTTCAGCAAGCTGTCGAAAATTATGGTGCGGTAGCAGTAGAGCCAAATGAAATATATGGGGTAGACTGTGACATCTTTTCACCATGTGCACTCGGATCAGTCCTTAATGACGAGACGATTCCGCAACTCAAGGCTAAGGTCATTGCAGGTTCGGCTAATAATCAATTAGCTAAAGCTGAACATGGGGATCTAATCTTTGAAAAAGGAATTGTATATGCACCTGATTTTGTGATTAACTCAGGTGGGGTGATCAATGTCTCTGGTGAATTAGAAGGGTACAATGAGTCGAGAGCCATGAAAAAAGTAGCCACCATTTATGATAGTCTGAAAACCATTTTTGAAATTTCGAAGCGTGACCAGATTCCAACCTATTTAGCGGCGAATCAAATGGCAGAAGAAAGAATTACATCCGTGCAAAAATCAACGAATCAGTTTTTAGTGAATAGCCATCACGCTTTAAGTAGAAGAAAATAAGGAAGAGATCATTTTCATACGCGCTTATTAGGTTCTCAAAAACCTAATAAGCTACATATATCGAGTGAACTTGTTTTTTCGCAAGTTCTAGACAACGAGAAGCCTTTTGTTAGTAGACTGTTAAGGAGTTGACAATATTTGACTAAAGAATATGATCTTGTCGTATTAGGTGGAGGGACAGGTGGTTATGTTGCTGCCATCAGGGCTTCCCAATTAGGCATGCAAGTGGCGATTGTAGAAGACGATAAATTAGGTGGGACTTGCTTACATCGAGGCTGTATTCCATCAAAATCACTATTGCGTAGTGCGGATATTTACCGACAAACAAAGTCGGCACACGAATATGGAGTCGAAGTAGATGGGACAACCCTAAATTTCCCAAAGGTGCAAGAACGAAAAGAAGATATTGTAGAAACGCTACATCAAGGTGTTCGTGGACTCATGAAAAAGGGTGATATTGACATTTATCATGGATATGGGCGTATATTAGGCCCAAGTATTTTTTCGCCGATGCCTGGAACCATTTCAATTGAGTATGCAAATGGTGATGACAACACCATGATTGTACCTAAACAGGTCCTGATCGCAACGGGTTCTAAGCCGAAGTCTTTGCCCGGGTTAGAAATTGATAGCACACATATCATCACGTCCGATCAAGCGCTAGAATTAGAGGAATTACCAAAGTCGATCATAATTGTTGGTGGAGGAGTGATCGGGATCGAATGGGCTTCCATGCTTGCTGACTTTGATGTAGAAATTACTGTTATTGAGTATTTGGAACAAATCTTACCGACAGAAGATGAAGCAATTGCGAGGGAAGCAAGGAAGCAACTTACCCAAAAAGGAATTACATTCATAACAAACGCTACCGTTTTGCCAGCAACATTAATCAAAGACAGTGGTGTTGCGATTGATGTTGATATTAATGGTGATGTCACCACATACAAAGCGGATAAAATGTTGATGTCTGTTGGACGTGAAGCCAATCGAACGAATATTGGGATTGAAAATACAGAAATCGAAATTGAAAATGACTTCATTCAAGTCAATGAAAATTACCAAACGAAAGAAAGTCATATTTATGCCATTGGTGATGTTATTGGGGGAATGCAACTAGCCCATGTTGCTTCACACGAAGGAATTATTGCAGTGGAGCACATGGCTGACCAACAACCATTGGCAATGAATTATGAGAATGTACCTTCGTGTATTTATTCCAGCCCAGAGATAGCTAGTGTCGGGTTGACCGAAAAGGAATCCATTGAAAAAGGTTATGAGATAAAAGTAGGTCAATTCCCATTCAAAGGAGTCGGGAAGGCATTAGTGAATGGTGAGTCAGAAGGTTTTGTTAAAATTGTGGCCAATAAGGATAATGAAGATATACTTGGCATTCATATGATTGGGCCACATGTAACTGAACTGATTTCAGAAGCAGGGCTTGCAAAAGTTCTTGATGCTACACCATGGGAAATATCACAAACGATTCATTCACATCCAACGTTATCTGAGATTATGGGTGAAGCAGCTCTAGCCGTGGAAGGAAAACAAATTCATGGCTAAAAACAAAGCCAAAGCAATCCGTTGTAGCTATCATTTTCAAGGAGGAAAGATATATGTCTGAAGATCGCCATACATCTTTAGGATTAACAAATGAACAAGTCTTTGATATGTATAAAACAATGCTCTTAGCTCGCAAAATTGATGAAAGAATGTGGCTCTTAAATCGAGCTGGTAAAATTCCCTTTGTCATCTCTTGTCAAGGTCAGGAAGCTGCCCAAGTGGGTGCGGCATTTGCCTTAGATAGAGATGTTGATTATGTGGCACCGTATTATCGCGATATCGGTATTGTACTTGCCTTTGGTATGACAACCGAGGAACTAATGTTATCCGGTTTTGCTAAAGCAGAAGATCCAAATTCAGGTGGACGTCAAATGCCCGGTCATTTTGGACAAAAGAAAAATCGAATCTTAACAGGATCATCCCCTGTTACCACCCAGTTACCTCATGCGGTAGGTGTGGCTCTCGCGGCAAAAATCGAGAAAAAGGAATTTGTTTCGCTTGTCACATTAGGAGAAGGCTCTTCAAACCAGGGAGATTTTCATGAAGGATTAAATTTTGCTGGAGTTTATGACTTACCTGTCATTACGATGGTTGAAAACAATGGATACGCCATTTCGATACCGGCAGAAAGACAATTGGGTTGTGAAAATGTGTCTGATCGTGCAATTGGATATGGTATGCCTGGATACACGGTTGATGGGAATGATCCACTCGCTGTATATGAAGCTGTCAAGCAAGCACGAGAACGAGCTATTTCTGGCGAAGGGCCATCCTTAATTGAGGCAATTACGTATCGATTAACAGCGCATTCTAGTGATGATGATGATCGGAGTTATCGGGATCATCAAGAAGTTGAAGAGGCGAAAAAACACGATTCATTAATTACGTTTGCAGCCTATCTAACGGATCGGGGAATATTAACTGAAGAAAATTCAAAAGCAATGCATGCGGAAATTGATGAGATGATTAATAAGGCAACTGATTACGCCGAAAATGCAGCTTATGCCGATCCAGAATCAGCATTAAAATTTGTTTATGAAGAGTGAGGAGGTATAAAATATGGCAATTATGACATATATTCAAGCGATCACATCTGCTTTAAAAGAAGAAATGCACCGAGATGAGAAAGTGTTTATGCTCGGTCAAGATGTTGGAAAAAAAGGCGGTGTATTTCGTGTTACGGACGGTCTGTTTGAGGAATTTGGAGAAGATCGAGTACTTGATGCACCATTAGCTGAATCAGCGATTGCTGGTGTAGGGATAGGTGCCGCCATGTACGGTATGCGTCCGATTGCAGAAATGCAATTTGCGGACTTTATTATGCCGGCAGTGAATCAAATTATTTCTGAGGCTGCGAAAATACGGTATCGATCAAATAATGATTGGAATTGCCCCATTACGATTCGTGCACCATATGGTGGGGGAGTAAATGGGGCATTATATCATTCCCAGTCTGTTGAGGCTGTTTTTGCTAATCAACCAGGGTTAAAAATTGTCATGCCATCAACACCATACGATGCAAAGGGGTTGCTAAAGGCTGCCATTCGCGATAATGATCCTGTTCTATTTTTTGAACATAAGCGGGCCTATCGACTTCTTAAAGAAGATGTACCAGAAGAAGATTATGTCCTTCCTATTGGAAAAGCAGATATTAAACGAGAAGGTTCAGATGTAACGATCATTACGTATGGACTGTGTGTACATTTTGCACTTCAAGCTTCAGAGAAATTGGCTGAAGAAGGCATTGATACCCATATACTCGATTTAAGAACTGTATATCCACTTGATCAGGAAGCAATTATTACCGCAACAAAGAAAACAGGTAAAGTAATCTTAATCACAGAAGATAATAAAGAAGGTAGTATCATTAGTGAAGTCGCGGCAATTATAGCAGAGCATTGTTTATTTGATTTGGATGCACCTGTCCAACGACTTGCGGGACCTGATATACCTTCCATGCCATATGCTCCGACAATGGAGAGATTCTTTATGATTAATCCGGATAAAGTTGAAAAGGCTGTACGTGAATTAGCGGAATTTTAATTGGATAAGGGGTTGTTGAAATGGGTACTGAAAAAATTACAATGCCACAATTAGGGGAAAGTGTTACAGAAGGAACCATTAACTCTTGGCTTGTTAAAGAGGGGGATTACGTAAATAAATACGATCCGATTGCAGATGTCATGACAGATAAAGTAAACGCTGAAGTTCCTTCATCCTATGAAGGAACCATTAAAGAAATCTTAACCCCGGAAGGAACGACGATTAAAGTTGGGGAAATCATGTGTTATATAGAGACAAAAGATTCATCTTCTGAACCTGTGTCAATGGAAAAAGGATCAGATCCAGTCGCGGAAAAAAACGGCGCTATTGAGGAGAAGGTAGCAACTGATCAGTCAATGAAACTGCGTTACTCACCTGCTGTTCTAAAACTAGCTCAAGAGCATAATATTCAGTTAACAGAAGTAAGTGGGACTGGTAAAAATGGGAGAATAACGCGAAAAGATATCGAAAAAGTAATTGAAACGGGGAGCGAAAGTCCGGTAAATGAATCACAAGTAGAGGATAAGCCTTTGCCAACAACACAGCGTGTAGGTGATCTCGAAATACCAGTTACCGGAATCCGTAAAGTCATTGCGCAAAATATGGTTCGTTCAACTCAAGAAATTCCCCATGCGTGGATGACTGTCGAAGTTGATGTGACTGATTTAGTGCGTTACCGTAACAAGATAAAAGATGAATTTAAACAACAAGAAGGCTTTACATTAACATACTTTTCATTCTTCGTAAAAGCTGTGGCACAAGCGTTAAAGGAATATCCGCAATTAAATAGTACGTGGGCAGTCGATAAAATTATCCAGAGAAAAGATGTTAACCTGTCGATTGCGGTAGCAAACGATGATCAACTCTTTGTTCCAGTTATTAAAAACGCGGATGAAAAGAGTACAAAAGGAATCGCAAAATCGATCTCGGAGTTAGCAATGAAAGCTCGTTCTGGTAAGTTAAAGGCAGCTGATATGGACGGGGGTACATTTACCGTCAACAATACGGGATCATTTGGTTCGATCCATTCAATGGGTGTTATCAATCATCCTCAAGCCGCGATTTTACAAGTGGAATCGATCGTTAAACGCCCCGTGATTATTAATGATATGTTCGCGGCTAGGGACATGGTTAATTTATCACTGTCACTTGATCACCGAATCCTAGATGGGCTTGTTTGTGGAAAGTTTTTGGCACGTGTGAAAGAGTTATTAGAGAATATAAATGAAGATCAGACAAATGTTTATTGATAAACGCGTTTAATAAACAATTTAAATTGAATTCAACTCCGAATATTGTTAAGCTTGTAGTATGCTTTAACATAGATAAGGAGATGAATTTCATATGGAATTCGATATGTTCATGAATGATGTAGTAAGTGTTGCGCGTGAAGATATGAAAGATGCAGGTTATGAAGAGCTCATCGCACCTGAAGAGGTAGACCAAGCCCTTTCACGTGAAGGAACTACATTAGTAATGATTAACTCTGTGTGTGGATGTGCTGGTGGGATAGCTCGACCTGCAGCATCAAACGCCATTCATTATGATAAAGTTCCGGAGCACTTAGTAACCGTATTTGCGGGACAAGATAAAGAGGCAACTGAAAAAGTACGTACTTATTTTGGTGAATACCCACCGTCATCCCCATCATTTGCCTTCTTAAAAGATGGCGAAATTGTTACGATGATTGAACGTCATGACATTGAAGGATTTAGTCCAATTGATGTCATTAATAAGCTCCAATCTATTTTTGACGAACACTGCGAAAGTTTATAAGAAATGTGAACAGGCTATATCCAAATCCATTGGCATAGCCTTCTTTCACATGGTCATTCGCTTACATAAACATATAAGATTCATTTTAAAAGGGAGACTTTAATTTGAGAATTGGCTATCGAACAATTAAAACAGCAATTGGTGTTCCTGTTGCTATTTCGATTGCGCAATTGATCGGGATCAATCACTTTATTTCCGCTGGGATTCTAACCATGTTATGTATTCAGCCCACACGAAGGCGATCATTTATTAGTGCTAGGGATCGATTTTTTGCCTGTTTAATTGGGATTACTTTCTCGTATTTCCTTTTTGAATCATTAGGATATTTCCCGGCTGTTATCGGATTATTATTAGTAGTATTTATTCCGGTAACCGTTTTTTTAAATATATCACAAGGAATTATTACGAGTACTGTTATCGTTTTAAATCTTTATAATGCTGGAAATATAACGTTTCCTCGTATCGGTGAGCAATTGCTCATCATATTGATAGGTATTGGTACAGCACTTATCTTAAATATATATATGCCAAGTTTAGATCAAAAGTTAAGAGCGATGCAGAAAGAAGTAGAAAGGAATTTCCAGAAGGTCTTATCTGAAATCGCTTTATATATAAGGGATAAAGATCGGGCTTGGGATGGAAAGGAACTCATTGTGGCAGAGGATATTTTAAATGAAGCGACCAAATTAGTGTCACTTGATCGGGAAAATCAAGTTTTACGTAGTGAACATACATATTATGATTACTTTGCGATGCGAAAAGAGCAGTACAAGCTGTTGAGAAGAATGATGCCCCTTGTCAGCAGAATTGAAAATATTGAGTTGATTTCAAGTGAGATTGCGGATTATTTTGAAAGATTATCGGAATCTGTTCATCCCGGAAATACAGCAATATTATTTCTTGATGAACTCAACCAATTACGCGACACGTTTCAAACGATGGAGCTACCAACGACAAGAGAAGAATTTGAAACGCGAGCGAATCTGTTTCGGCTATTACATGAAATTGAAGATTACTTAGTTATCAAAAACAATTTTAAGGAAAGCGATATATCTTTCATTCGTAACCAGAAAAAAAAGACTAAAAAGGCATAATGCCGATCCAGTCTTTCCTAGCTTATTCTATAATAAAAATGACAACCCTGCTGTGAATGTTGATAATAGCATCGCAATAACCATTATATAAATCATAATTTTCATTCTATTTTGACGCTTTGATTTCCTTTTGGGTGCTGTTTTTTGATTTTTAGTTTGTTTTTGTGCCACGTGCGTACCTCCTTCAATCCTATTTCTATCTACATTTTATCGCTAAAAATAGAAATGGACAACTAATATCACTAATGTAACATATATACAACGATAAATAAATATGATTCATAAAAGAATATGGGGGCTCATTTGGTATGAAGGATAAAAATAACAATCCAAAGGAACAACGATGGAAAGAGTCTGTTCAAGAAACAATACAGCGCTTTCCTGAACGTCAGGAAGCCTTTACAACATCATCGAATATTGAGGTAGATCGTCTTTATTATGAAGAAGATAAATTAGGTTTCCCAGGAGAGTATCCATTTACAAGAGGGATCCAACCGACAATGTATCGAAGCAGATATTGGACAATGCGACAATATGCGGGATTTGGTTCAGCATCGGAAACAAATGAACGTTTTCGTTATTTATTAGAGCAGGGCCAGACCGGCCTATCTGTTGCTTTTGATTTACCAACTCAAATCGGTTATGACTCTGATGATGTCATGGCAGAAGGTGAGGTGGGTAAAGTTGGAGTTGCAATTGATACCTTACATGATATGGAGCAATTGCTTGAACAAATCCCATTACATAAAGTAAGTACATCAATGACAATTAATGCTTCTGCATCTGTTTTACTCTGTATGTATTTAGCGGTAGGTGAAAATCAAGGGGTACCTTTTGAAAAGATTACAGGGACTATCCAGAATGATATATTAAAAGAATATATCGCGAGAGGAACTTATATTTATCCACCTAAACAATCGATGCGTCTCATTACGGATATATTTGAATACTGTCAACAGCATGTTCCGAAGTTTAATACGATTAGTATTTCTGGCTATCATATTCGAGAAGCAGGATCTACTGCTGTGCAGGAAGCAGCATTTACAATCGCTAACGGGATGGCATATGTGGATGCAGCATTAGCGTCCGGACTGGAAATTGATACGTTTGCCCCAAGACTCGCCTTCTTTTTTAATGCCCATAATAATTTCTTTGAGGAAGTTGCTAAGTTTCGTGCAGCAAGAAGAATGTGGGCTAAAATTATGAAAGAGCATTATAAGGCGAAGGATCCTAAAAGTTGGAAGATGCGATTTCATACGCAAACAGGGGGGTCGACGTTAACGGCTCAACAGCCAGATAACAACATCGTTCGTGTCACCTTACAAGCCTTAGCAGCCGTAATGGGGGGGACGCAGAGCTTACACACCAATTCACGTGATGAAGCACTATCTTTGCCAACCGAAGACTCTGCCCGAATCGCTTTACGAACGCAACAAGTTATCGCACACGAGAGTGGGGTTGCAGATACGGTTGATCCGTTAGGTGGTTCTTATTATGTCGAAGAATTGACCGATAAAATGGAAGCAGAAATTCAAGTGTATTTGGATCAAATCGAGGAAATTGGTGGGGCTGTACAAGCTGTAGAGGAAGGCTTTATGAAAAGAGAAATTCAGCAAAATGCGTACGAAACCCAAAAGAATATCGAAAGCAACGATGAGGTGATCGTTGGCTTAAATAAGTTTATGATCGATGAAACAGTCAATCCCGATCTATTAAAAGTGAATGAAAAGCTAGAGCAAGCCCAAGTCGACTCGCTTGAAACGAACCGAAATGAACGTGATCAGATTGTTGTTGAGCAGACATTGGTAGCCCTTCGAAGTGCTGCCAAGACTGATAATGAAAATCTAATCCCTTTCATTTTAAATGCCGTGAAAGCCTATGCAACGATCGGGGAAATATGTAATGTATTACGTGATGAGTTTGGCGAATATGAAGGGTAGTAAGAAAGGAGGAAAAGTAGATGAGTAAGAAAATCCGTGTTTTAATTGCAAAACCAGGATTAGATGGGCATGATCGGGGAGCCCTTGTCATCTCACAAGCACTACGTGATCATGGGATGGAGGTAATCTATACAGGGTTAAGACAAACTCCTTTACAGATTGCCCAAGCAGCGATTCAGGAGGATGTTGATGTGATAGGATTATCCTCTTTATCAGGAGCCCATAAAACGTTGTTTCCTAAAGTTATTGAAGAATTAAACAAACGTGATGCGAGTGATATTCCTGTTGTCGGTGGAGGTGTCATCCCAAGTGAAGATCTCCCGTTTTTACTAGAAAAGGGGATTAAAAAGGTGTTTACAAGCGGTTCGCCAACCGTTGCTTTAGCGAATTATATCCAAGAGCTCGTAGATCCGCAAGGGGAACGGATAACGAAGCCGAATAAAATATCCCATATTGGAATTGCCGTACAATCGATTGATCAAGCATTACCATTTTATATTGATGCGTTGGGGCTTCAAGTAGAAGCCGTTGAAGAGGTAGAATCTGAATCAGTGAAGGTAGCCTTTTTAAAAATAGGGGAATCTCGTATTGAACTCCTTGAGCCACTTGATGATGCTTCTCCTATTCAGCGATTTATTGATAAAAAAGGCGAAGGGATACATCATATTGCTCTCGATGTAGATAATATTCACCACCGTTTAGAACAATTGAAACAGTCAAGTATTGAGTTAGTAAATAAGGAACCAAAAGAGGGCGCAAATCAAAGTCAAATTGCTTTTATTCATCCAAAATCAGCAAATGGGGTTTTATTTGAATTGTGCCAACATGCTGAGGGAAGTGAAGACTAATGGATATTTATGATAAGATCAATGAATTATATGATAAAAGAAGACAAGTTGAGCTTGGTGGTGGTGATGATCGAATTGCGAAACAACATGAAAAAGGGAAGAAAACAGCAAGGGAACGAATCGATTATCTTCTCGATGAAGGCTCATTTGTTGAGTTAAATCCCTTTATGGAACACCGTTCATCCGATTTTGGCATGAATAATGATGGGGCTAAAGGAGAGGGCGTTGTTACAGGATACGGGAAAATAAATAATCGACCGATCTACTTGTTCGCTCAAGATTTTACCGTATATGGTGGGGCACTTGGTGAAATGCACGGAAAGAAAATTGCTGCAGTTATGGATTTAGCTGCTAAAAATGGCGTCCCATTTATCGGATTAAATGATTCAGGTGGTGCCCGAATTCAGGAAGGGGTTTCCTCCCTTGATGGGTACGGACAAGTTTTTTATCGCAACTCGATTTATTCAGGAGTCATCCCGCAAATTTCGGTCATTTTAGGACCTAGCGCTGGCGGAGCTGTTTATTCACCAGCCATTACGGATTTTGTCATTATGGTCGAGAAATCATCGCAAATGTTTATTACCGGTCCGAAAGTAATTGAAACGGTAACAGGTGAAAAAATAAGTTCGGAGGATTTGGGGGGAGCCGATATTCATAATGCTAAAAGCGGAAATGCCCACATGAGTGCTGAAACTGAAGAAGAGGCATTGGATAAGGTTCGTCTCTTACTTGATTATTTACCTGCGAACAATGAGGAAAAGCCACCCCTAACAGCAATAGCTGAATCAGACGATCTACGTCCAGATTTAGCAGATATCGTTCCTTATGATTCCACAAGACCGTATGATGTGAAAAAGGTAATCGAACAAATCGTCGATCAGGATAGCTTTTTTGAGATTCATGAAGCATTTGCTAAAAATGTTGTCGTTGGTTTTGCTAGGATTAACGGCCAAACGGTCGGCCTTGTTTGCAACCAACCGAAGTATTTAGCAGGTAGCCTTGATATCGATTCAAGTGATAAAACAGCACGCTTTATTCGCTTTTGCGATTCATTTAACATCTCACTGATTACATTTGAAGATGTAACTGGATTCTTCCCAGGCGTTACGCAAGAACATGGAGGGATTATCCGCCACGGGGCTAAAATTCTATATGCGTATTCGGAGGCAACGGTTCCTAAAGTTACTGTTATTACACGCAAAGCTTTTGGAGGGGCCTATGTAGCACTCAACAGCAAATCAATCGGAGCTGATTTAGTCTTTGCTTGGCCGAATGCTGAAATAGCTGTCATGGGACCAGAGGGAGCTGCTAACATTATTTTTGCGAAAGAAATTGCCGCCAGTGATCAACCAGATCAATTTAGGCAAGAAAAGATAGATACATACCGAGAGAAATTTGCTAATCCTTATGTAGCTGCAGGATTAGGTATGGTTGATGATGTGATCGATCCAAGAGAAACAAGAATTAAACTGATCCAATCACTGGAAATGCTCTATCATAAACAGGAAGATCGTCCGAAGAAAAAACACGGAAACATCCCGTTATAATATAAAACCAATTGCTCCCTAACCGATGTGGAGCGGGGGCGATCAATAACAATGTGTCACAGGAGGATATTAGATGACAAGGGTTAATAAAGAACGACTAATAAATGAGTTTTTAGAACTTGTGCAAATTGATTCAGAAACGAAAAACGAGGCAGAAATTTCCCAAGTCTTAACGAAGAAATTTACGGAGTTAGGATTAGAAGTGATTGAAGATGATAGCAAATCCAAAACTGGTCATGGCGCAGGTAATTTAATTTGTAATTTAAAAGGAAATTTAAAGGAAGCGGATCCCATTTATTTTACAT
This sequence comes from Virgibacillus sp., assembly GCA_035302925.1. GTDB lineage: Bacteria > Bacillota > Bacilli > Bacillales > Amphibacillaceae > CALAMD01. The sequence continues at coordinate 14,817 of DATGSG010000083.1, forward strand.
CCCATATGGATACCGTTGTTCCAGGTAATCAGATTAAGCCGTCTATTAAGGATGGTTATATTGTATCAGATGGTACCACGATTCTAGGAGCTGATGATAAGGCTGGAATCGCAGCTATTTTAGAGGTGATCCGGACGTTGCATGAAAATAAAACGTCACATGGTGATATTCAATTTATTATTACAGCTGGTGAGGAATCAGGACTGATTGGAGCAAAAGCGCTTGATAAATCCCTTTTAAAAGCAAAATATGGGTATGCATTAGATAGCAATGGCGACGTAGGGGATATTATTGTGGCTGCTCCTACACAGGCTAAATTACATATTGTTGTGAAAGGGAAAACTGCACACGCTGGAGTAGCGCCAGAAACAGGCATCTCCGCGATTACTTTAGCGGCAAAGGCAATTTCGAAGATGTCCCTTGGTCGAATCGATAAGGAGACAACAGCTAATATTGGAAGTATTGCAGGAGGGCAACAAACTAATATTGTTTGTGATCATATTGAGATTCATGCGGAAGCAAGATCTTTAGTTACTGAAAAAATGGAATCACAAGTTGCACATATGAAAGAGGTCTTTGAATCGACTGCTCAAGAAAATGGTGGCCATGCTGACGTAAATGCGGAAGTCATGTATCCAGGATTTAAACAACAAGCAGGGGACGAGGTCGTAGAAATCGCCCGACAAGCTGCCCAATCGATAGGCCTAACAAGTAAGCTTTTGGAAAGTGGTGGAGGCAGTGACGCAAATATATTTGCTGGATTCAACATTCCCACTGTTAATTTAGCCGTTGGGTATGAGGAGATTCATACGACAAATGAACGAATTGCAGTAGAAGATCTTGTTAAAACAGCTGAACTTGTCCAGTCAATTGTCATCGAAGTCACTAAAGAACAGAAGTAATAAAGGAGTAGATAAAGTTCATGGATATACCGATTATATATGAAGATAATCATTTATTAGTAGTAGAAAAACCCGTTAATATACCGGTACAGGAAGATCGTTCTGGTGATCAGGATCTATTAACGATTTTAAAAGAGGATATAAAAATACGTTATGAAAAACCAGGTAATGTATATTTAGGACTTGTCCATCGATTGGATCGACCAGTTGGCGGGGTGATGGTATTTGCCAAAACATCAAAAGCAGCTGCTCGTTTATCAGACATGATGCGAAGAAGAGTGTTTGGTAGAGAATATATCGCCGTTGTTAGAGGTACTCCTCCCCAAAAGAATGGGCGACTGGAGCATTTCCTAGTGAAAGACCGTGTGAAAAACATCGTACATACGAGTACGGCTGCTCATAAACAAGCGAATAAAGCCATTCTCGAATATGAAACGTTAGGTCAGGCTGAGGGTTTCAGTCTTCTTAAAGTAAAATTACATACGGGAAGATCCCATCAAATACGTGTTCAATTAGCAGCAGTAGATTGTCCCTTATATGGTGACCAAAAGTATGGGCAAAAGGTAAATAAACCGGGGCAGCAAATTGCGTTATGGTCAAACATGATTCAGTTTAATCATCCCGTTCAAAAAGAGGATGTTTCTTACCAATCGACTCCACCTCGATCATTTCCATGGAATCTTTGGGAAGAAAGCCAATATTTATAGATGTATGGAAATCACCGGATCATAATTCCTCATAAGGATATGGTATAATCAACTTAAGAAGTACTTTTAAAAGGGTGTTCACGATGTCTAATTGGTATCCTAAAAAAGGCCGCGTCATATTCCATATCGATATGAATTGTTTTTATGCTGCAGTCGAAATGGCAGATGATACAAGTCTGAAAGGAAAGCCGGTCGCGATTGCTGGTAACCCTGAAGAACGTAAAGGAATTATTGTTACGAGTAGCTATGAAGCAAGAGCATATGGTGTGAAGACTACGATGCCATTATGGCAAGCAAGACGTTTATGTCCTGAATTAATTGTTTTACGCCCAAATTTTGATCGATACCGGAAAGCGTCACAGGAAATGTTTAAGATATTGGCTGAGGTAACACCAATGATTGAACCCATATCGATCGATGAAGGCTATCTTGATATAACAGATAGTCAACATCTAGGTAATCCCCTTGAAATTGCCCACCGTTTACAGAACAGAATACTGATGGAACTCGATTTACCCTCAAGTATCGGAATTGGTCCGAATAAATTTTTGGCAAAAACAGCTTCAGATATGAAGAAGCCTTTAGGTATTACTGTTTTGCGAATTAGAGATTTAGAACAAGTTTTATGGCCGGAACCAATAGAAAAAATGTATGGAGTTGGTGAAAAAACGGCTGAAAAACTGCATTTAATTCAGATCAAAACGATTGGTGATTTAGCAAAACGGGATGTTTATGATTTAACTCAATTATTAGGAGTTAATGGTGAGCGCCTTAGGAATCGGGCAAATGGAATTGATTCAAGAGTCGTTGATCCTGAAGCGGTAAACGACTTTAAGAGTATTGGGAGTTCACAAACCTTACCTCATGACACGATAGATGAACAAGCGATTTATCAACTGCTTGAACAATTAGCGCATAATGTCGAAAGAAGGCTAAAGCGGAGAGAGGTTGTCGGGATCAGTGTTCAATTGATGATCCGCTATCATGACCGCAAAACAATTACGAGAAGTAGAAAGCTAAATGTCTATATTGATGAGCAAGCAGAAATTGTTGAAGTTGCCACTGAGTTATTTCAACGGCATTGGAATCTAGAACCAATTCGTTTAGTCGGGATAACGGTACAAGATCTTGAAAATAAGCATCATATTGCTAAACAACTGAACTTATTCACATATGAGCAGGAAATATTAAAAAGTGAATTACAAATTACGGTTGATCATCTTTCTGAAAAGTATGGGGAAGACGTTTTTAAACAATTGAAGGTGGAAGATGATCAGAAAGATCCTTTCACAACAAGTTTTCAAAAGGATTTTTTAGATGATTATCGAAAATAAAAGGGGCTTGCTTATTATTTTATAAAGCAACCCCTTTTTTACTTTAATGAATTTCACAATCCCTATTGATAGCTATATCCCTTCAACAGCGAAGTGACATAGCTGATTAGGGTAATTATGAAATTCATTCACTTCATTACCTTTTTAACAAGCATATGAGCGATTTTCCCGCCCGGATAACGAAGTGGAATATCAAATTTCGTCGTTTGTTTTAAAATACTCTTTTTATGTGTAAACGTATTAAAACCGTGGATACCATGATAGGAGCCCATTCCACTGCTACCAACACCACCAAATGGTAAATGTGGATTTGCTAAATGATAAAGCGTGTCATTTATGGAACCTCCGCCGAAGGAAACCGTCCGAATGATTTCATCTTGCATCTTCGTTGATTTTCCAAAGAAATAGAGTGCCAATGGTTTTTCTTCCGCTTTGATCACTGATAAAGCGTCATGTATATTTTCAAATGATAATACTGGAAGAATAGGGCCGAAAATTTCGGTTTTCATAATGGGATCTTCCCATGAAAGCTCATCGATAATGGTTGGTTCAATGATTAGTTTATCATCATTTGTACGGCCACCATGAAGGATAGCACCTTCACTCAGTAAGTTTTCTAAACGCCTAAAATGGTCTTCATTTATAATCCGCACATAATCTTCATTTTGGAGAGGATCTTTTCCATAAAATCCTTTAATGTGTTTTTTCATTTCAACAATTAACTTCTTTTTTACCTTTTCATGAACATATAAATAGTCGGGGGCAACACAAGTTTGTCCAGCATTCGTAAACTTACCCCAAACAATTCTTTTTGCGGCAAGTTTTATATCAGCATCTTTGTCGATAATGGCAGGGCTTTTTCCACCAAGTTCTAATGTGACAGGGGTGAGATGTTTACTCGCAGCTTCCATCACAATTTTTCCAACGGGGATACTACCCGTGAAAAAGATATAATCAAATCGCTGACTTAATAAGTTTTGACTCACTTCTTTTGCCCCTTCAACAACAGCTATATAGGAACGATTAAAAGTCGCCTCGAACATTACCGCTAATAATGTTGAAGTAGATTGCGCAAATTCAGAAGGCTTTATGACGATACAATTACCTGCTGCCATCGCCGCAATCACGGGACCAATTGCAAGTTGTAATGGATAATTCCACGGGGCAATTACGAGAGCTACACCATAGGGGTCTTTATGAATATAACTATTTGTCCCCGTATGAGTCATCGGAGTCTCCACTTTTTCAACTTCCATCCACTTTTTCAGATTTTTAAGAGCTACATCAATCTCGACTAAAAGGAAACCAAGCTCTGTTGTATATGTTTCATGGTTCGATTTATTCAAATCCTCTTTTAATGCCTGATAAATTTCCTTTTCATGATCTTGTAACATTTTTCTTAATTTTTCTAAGTTCTTTCTACGAAAAGATTCATTAAGTGTATCACCATTTTGAAAAAATTGACGTTGATTCGTTATTATTTGCTGAACAGATTCCATTCATATCGCTCCTCAATCAATTTTTATGACTTTTAAATGTATTTCATAATATCGGTTTATTTCCACACCCGTAGCGATGTTGCCGTTTTTGGTAATTATGAAATTCATTCTTGTTATTAATAAGTCAATCTGAAAGATTAGTTGACTTCAAACTGGTAAAAATCTTTTGCTAATATTGTCTCCGGAAAGATCGCGATGGCTTCATTACGTAGTTCACGATCATCTTCCCCTTGATAACGAGAAGATATATGGGTTAAGATTAACTTTTTCACCTGACTATTTTTAGCTAATAAAGCAGCTTCTACTGTAGTTGAATGATAATATTTACGAGCTAATGATTGTCGATCATGACTAAATGTTGCTTCATGAACGAGCAGATCTGCATGTTCAACAAATTTTTCATTCTGCTCTGTATGACGCGTATCTCCTAAAATACAAATGATTCTTCCCGGTTTTTTAGGTCCAACAAACTCATCTCGATTAAGAATTGTCCCATCATCTAAATGTGTTGTCTCATTATCTTTAATCTTTTGATAGATGGGACCCGGTTGGATACCACGTTTTTTTAATTTATCTACAAGTAATTCCCCAGGTTTGTCTTTCTCCACGATCCGAAAACCATAACTTGGGATACGGTGGTCCAATTGTTTACATGTTACCGTAACTAATTCATTATCAATTATTATTCCTTCTGTAAATTCAATCAGATTTAAATTATACGTTAACCTCGTTTGACTTACTTCGAGAGATGTCTCAATATACCTTTTTATACCTTTAGGTCCATAGACGGTGAGATCTTCGTCTCCACTTTGGAAAGACCGACTACTTAGTAACCCAGGTAGTCCAAAGATATGATCACCATGAAGGTGCGTAATAAATATCTTATTAATCTTTCTCGGTTTAATAGATGTGTTTAAGATTTGATGTTGCGTAGATTCTCCACAATCAAAGAGCCAAACACGATTTAAATCTTGTAATAAGGTTAAAGCTATTGCCGATACATTCCGTTCTTTAGATGGAATTCCAGCACCTGTTCCAAGGAATGTTAATTCCATAACGCTACCTCCAAATAAATAATTATTCTGTGGTCACTCATTCGCAACCGAAAAATCTCTGTCGCTCGTTAACCGCTCGATTTGGCATATCTGTAATTATTGCTGCACACTTCAATTTAAAGCAGTTGATCATATGGGCCTGTTTGTTCACAGTATACACGCGAATTGGAATGTTCGCTCGTCGTGCTTGTCTCATAAGTCGTGGCTTTAACAATCTATAGTGAATATGTAGGGCAGGAATATTATGCTCTTTCGCAAAGTTAATTAAATTTCGTTTTCTTTTCGATGTAATAAATGCAACCTCAATACCCGTTAAGTTTTTCATATACATGACACTGTCTATATTAAACGTAGATAAAATAGTGCGATGAAGTAGATCATAATACGTTAGCAGATCATAGACAATGTGTTCAAGTTGATGATCTTTCTCCTTACCATTTTTAAGTTCTAGGTTTAGTGTAAGGGGTAACGGCTTTATCCACTGTAAAAACTCCTCCAAACCAATAATCTGTTCCCTTGCAAACTGCTCTGAAAACCAACTTCCTGCATCCAATTGATGTAATTGCTGAAACGTATAATCTTTAACGGCACCAATCCCATCTGTTGTACGTTTAACATGCTCATCATGAATCAAAACAGGAATTAGATCCTTTGTTAAATGGATATCTGTTTCGATACCCTCTGCGCCTAATTCATAGGCAAGTTGAAAAGCAGCCATTGTGTTTTCGGGGGCGAGCTGACTCGCTCCACGGTGGGCAAAAATTTTAATTGACAAGCCATTCACCTCGTTTATGAATTACCTTTCATAATACCATATTTTCCTGTGATTTATTCTCTACAAGAATATTTATGTGAATGATTTTCACAATTACCATAACAAGCTGTGACACTTTAGTATAACTATAAATAGGGATTATGAAATTCATTAATGTACAATCGTTTTAATTAAATGTAGAATAGGATTGTAGTGAATGAGTCATCACTCATTTCTGCTTATGAACAGGAGGATACTATTGAAGATACTCAATCAAACCATCCATCAACTAACATTACCGACCCCGTTTGCGGTTGGAGATGTTCATGTTTATCTTATAAAAGGTGATATGCTATCGCTTGTAGATGCTGGAGTAAAAACAAAAGAAGCCTGGGAATCACTAACACATCAACTCAAGCAACTGGGATATCGCCCTGAAGATATTGAACAGCTTATTTTAACACATCATCATCCAGATCATATTGGATTGATTGAAGAATTTCCACGTCTACATCATATTTCAGCACATAAACATGTTGATTTATGGTTACGAAGAGATGAAGAATACCTTCAGAAATATGAACATTTCTTTAGAAGTTTTTATGCCTTAACTGGTGTACCAAGTCGTTTTGACTATGTATTTAAACATATGCGTAAACCATTAAATTATAGTGGCCAGGGCGTTGTTACAAATCCGCTTCGTGAAGGGGATTTAATTCCGGGACATGATCAATGGCAAGTGATCAATACGAAAGGACATGCTCAAACCCATTTATCATTGTTTAGCGAGCGTGATGGGGGATTTATCGGCGGTGACCATTTATTAGCGAATACGTCACCTAATCCATTGTTAGAAGCTCCTTACGGAAATAATGTCGACCGCGAAAAACCACTATTACAATACCGAGCTAATTTGAGAAAGTGTTTATCATTAGGCATTCATACGGTTTATCCTGGTCATGGGGATCCGTTTACAAATCCTGAAACACTTATTCATAGACGATTAAAGCGACAAGAATATTATGCCAATAAGGTATATCAGCTTTTAGTAGATAAACCAATGACCCCTTTTAAGGTATGCCAACAATTATTTCCTAAACAATATAAAAAACAGCTTGAATTAACGATGTCGGAAACGATTGGACAGCTCGACTTATTAGAAGAACAAGGTAGGGTCGACCCTAAAATAGAAAATGAATTACTCGTATACCATGCCGTATAAATCCTTACCGATTCATAGGACTACCTTTTCCTTTAGGAAATAATGTTCATGCCTATTTTACCATGATCTAACAAGCATCTTGAAACAGATCTTATGTTAGAATAGACACAGAAGCGATTGAAGATAAGGGGAGAGCACGATGAACAAATTTCAAGAAAAAACAATTCATACGGAACATATCTATCAAGGAAAAGTCATTCAAGTACAGGTAGATGAGGTCATTTTACCAAATGGGGAGTATTCAAAACGCGAACTCGTCAATCATCCTGGTGCAGTTGCCGTTATCGCGATTACGAAAGATAATAAAATCGTGTTTGTTGAGCAATATCGTAAACCATTGGAACGATCACTCGTTGAAATACCAGCAGGTAAAATAGAAGAGGACGAGCAGCCAGCGGTGACAGCTATTCGGGAATTAGAGGAAGAGACAGGCTATACGACAAATGAGTTGACACTTGTTACTTCTTTTTTCACATCACCTGGATTTGCTGATGAATTGGTTCATATTTATCTAACCGATCAAATTGAAAAATTAGATGTACCTATAGAAGGTGATGATGATGAATTTATCGAGGTAATGGAGTTGTCATTATCTGAAGCACAAAAGTATGTAGAAGATAAACGCATTCATGATGCCAAAACGAATTATGCAATCCTCTACCTACAAACATTGGAGATGAAATAATGAACTTGAATTCATACTTTGCAGACATGCATATTCACATTGGGCGTGACATTTATGACCAACCGGTAAAAATAACCGGATCGAAAAAATTAACCTTGACGAATGTTTTAATTGAAGCGAGTCGTTATAAGGGCATTCATTTAATTGGTGTCATTGATTGCCAATCCCCGGCTGTTCAGGAAGAGATCCACCAACTGATTCATCAGGGACAGGCTAGAGAGCTAGAAGATGGTGGGATCCGTTTTGAACAAGTCACCTTGTTATTAGGTTCTGAAATCGAAGTAAATGATGAGCATTGCCAAGGACCCATGCATGTATTATGCTATTTTCCAACGTTAAAGACAATCGAGGCCTTTACGGAATGGCTAACCGTCCGAATGAAAAATGTAACCCTAAGTTCACAACGGTATTATGGATCTGTTAAAGACTTGCAATATAAAGTAAAAGAATTAGGCGGTATTTTTATTCCCGCTCACGTATTTACCCCATTCAAAAGCCTTTATGGTAAAGGGGTTAAAAAGTCCTTGAAAGAAGTTCTAGACCCCGATTTAATTGATGGAATCGAACTTGGCTTAAGTTCAGATACCATGATGGCCGATCAAATCTTGGAATTACATGATTATTGTTTTCTGTCGAATTCAGATGCTCACTCATTAGCTAAAATTGCTCGAGAGTACCAAGAGATCCAAATGGAAGAGCCCTCTTTTAAAGAATTTTACTGGGCATTACATGAGGTAAATGGACGAAGAATTTCGAAAAACTTTGGTATGAATCCCCAATTAGGAAAGTATCATACAACGGTTTGTGATCATTGTTTAGAAAACCAAACTGCCCATACAAAACAGTGTTCACATTGTGGATCGAGTAAAGTAATTAAAGGGGTATCTGATCGAATTTTGGAATTGGCGGAGCCAGGCAACACTCAAAAAGAACGCCCACCTTATATCAACCAAGTTCCTTTAGAATATCTACCAAAACTAGGTCCTAAAACATATGAGAAACTATTGAACCATTTCGACACCGAAATGAATATTATTCATCATGTTCAATTAGAAGACTTACAAGCAGTTGTTTCTGATCAGCTGGCACAACTCATTATTCAAATGCGTGAAGGGAATATGCAAATAAGCGCTGGTGGTGGGGGTAAATATGGGCGGATAAAATCTAGTTAAACGAAACAGAAGATATAAAAGATCAATCAAGGTATTTTTTAATGGAACACTTCATAGATTTCTAAGAGATGATAAAACAAATTTATCGATCACTAGAATGGAGGGTTCTTTTTTTATGAATACGAACAGAGCACTTATCGTAAATCATATCCAAGAAAATAAAACAATCTATGTGTTTATGATCATTTTATTTTTAACCGGTGTCAGCTTCGGAGCCATTATCGTGAATAGTATGAACTTTGTACAGAAACAAGATTTGTTCTTCTATTTAGAACGTTATTTTGGGCAAATTGTCCAGGATCAACAAATTGCAAGTAGTGCAATCTTTAAAGACAGCCTTTTTTATCATATCAAGTACTTACTACTTTTATTCGTATTAGGCTTATCTGTAATTGGCTTACCAGTGATCTGGGTATTATTATTTGTAAAGGGCTTAGTCGTTGGCTTTTCAGTAGGGTTTATTGTAAATCAACTCGGTTTCAAAGGTCTAATTTTAGCCTCTCTATCCATTGCACCACAAAATTTCATTATTATACCCATCTATATCATTGCGAGTAGTTTATCAATGATTTTTTCGTTAACCTTACTTGGAAAACTGTTTACGAGGAGAGTATCACAACCCGTCCTGCAACCGCTCCGTAAATATATCTTCCTGTACGTGCTGCTCGTCGCAGCATCATTACTAGCTGCAGCTTTGGAAGCCTTTGTTGCAAATGAGGCGATGCAAGCATTCATTAAATCATTTCATAATTAACAAATAAACCGTGTTTTCGAGTTCATTCGTTATAAAAATAGCGAGTATACTTTGACACTCGTTTCATGAGTGCATATAATAAAGGAGGGATATGAGGGAGGTATTTGCCATGGAACAACGTATTGATCGGATTAAAAAACAATTACATTCCAAAAGCTATAAGCTAACTCCGCAAAGAGAAGCAACGCTAAGGGTCTTATTAGAACAAAATGAAGAACATTTGAGTGCTGAGGAAGTGTTCTTACTCGTAAAAGACAAAGCGCCGGAAATTGGTTTAGCAACAGTATATCGGACATTAGAATTATTATCGGAATTAAAAGTAATTGATAAAATAAACTTTGGTGATGGTGTATCAAGATATGATATCCGGAGAGAGGGAGCAGAACATTTCCACCATCATTTAGTATGTATTGAATGTGGTTCTGTAGAACAAATTGTCGATGATTTACTAGGTGAAGTGGAAGAAATTGTTGAAACAGACTGGGAATTCAAAGTGATTGATCACCGTCTAACCTTCCATGGCATCTGTAAAAAGTGTCAATAAAATAGATATATAGTATTCATATTTATCCTGATTGTTAGCTGTCCATGTTCTGCTAATAAGGAATAGATGAAGTTATTTGTAAAAAAAGAGATATAAATCTTGTTTATATGTATAATTGCATTCGTTTTTGGCATATCTTTTAATAGGACGGACTATTGATAAGGAGATATGTCATATGAAACAACTCGTATGGGATACAAGTAAAGTATTCATTATCTTTATTAGTTGCACCTTTTTATTTTATTTTAGTTTACGTATCATACATGCCGAATATGAACAAATGCATAAATATGATTCACCTGAGGGGCCTGCAATTAAAGTGTTTAATGAGGAGGAACATGCAATTGAACGTTTGTATTTATTTTTTCGACTAGGGGAGTAAGAAAAATGCCCACAGATGCCTATCATGACTTTTTTCATTATTTACAGATTGAAAGAGGGTTAGCTGAAAATACATTAACATCATATCGACGTGACTTAACTCAGTACTATACATACATCGATAAAGTCATTCAGAAAAAATCATGGGAAACAATTCGTAGAGATGATATTATAGGTTTTTTACATATGTTAAAAGACGATGGTAAATCGGCAGCGACGATTGCGCGAGCGATTTCTTCGATACGGTTATTTCATCAATTTCTAATTCAAGAACAACTTGTAGATCACGATCCAACTTTACATATTGAAACACCCCAAGAAGGTAGGAAATTACCAGACGTTTTATCGCCGACGGATATTGGGAAATTACTGAATTTCACAACAAGTACACCACTAGAGATCCGTAATAAGGCGATGCTAGAGTTACTTTATGCGACGGGTTTACGTGTAACAGAACTCATTTCCCTTCAGGTTAGCGACCTACATTTAACGATGGGGTTTGTGAACTGCTTGGGAAAAGGTTCAAAAGAAAGAATTGTCCCACTTGGTGAAGTAGCAACAGAAGCGATTGAGCTTTATTTATCTGATGCACGACAAACGTTAATCAAAAAAAACAATACTGAAAACCATTTATTTGTAAATCAACATGGTCGTCCACTAACAAGGCAAGGCCTGTGGAAAATATTATCAACACGTGCCATAACTGTCGGAATCAAAAAGAAGGTGACACCTCACACATTGCGGCATTCTTTCGCGACCCATTTATTGGAGAATGGTGCAGACTTGAGGTCTGTTCAAGAAATGCTAGGTCATTCTGATATTTCAACAACACAAATCTATACACATATCACCAGATCTCGGCTGAAAAAGGTATATCAAACCTATCACCCAAGAGCATAAAGAGCATTATTAGTGAACTTGATCGACCAAAATGGCCTACATTCTATCATAGGAGGGTTATCATGAAAAACTTCAAACGCATATTTTTAGTCGTACTTGATTCTGTAGGAATTGGAGCGGCTCCGGATGCTGAAAAATATAATGATCAAGGTGCTCACACACTGGGACATATTGCGGATCATATGGGCGGACTACAGCTCCCACACTTGGGTAAGCTTGGCTTAAGTAATATTGAAGAAATCAAAGGCGTTGAGAAATCAGCTGCTCCACAGGCTTATTACACTAAAATGGCAGAAGCATCAGTTGGAAAAGATACGATGACAGGACATTGGGAATTGATGGGCTTGCATATTAATCAACCTTTTCAAACCTTTCCTGATGGATTTCCGGATGAGCTTCTCGATGGACTCGTTGAAAAATGGGGACGGGATGTGATCGGTAATAAAGCAGCCTCAGGCACTGCGATTCTCGATGAATTAGGTGCTGAACATATGGATACAGGAAAGTTAATTGTTTATACTTCAGCAGATTCGGTCCTCCAGATCGCAGCACATGAAGACATTATTCCAATAGAAGAACTCTATCATATCTGTGAAATTGCCCGCAAAGAAACCCTTGATGGAAAATATAAATTAGGTAGAATCATTGCGCGACCTTTTATTGGATCGCCCGGAAATTTTGAACGGACAGCAAACCGACATGACTATGCATTAAAACCTTTCTCTAGAACGGTGATGGATGAATTAAAAGATGCTGATTTTGATGTTGTCGCATTAGGTAAAATAGCCGACATATTTGATAATGAAGGGATTACGAAATCGATCCGAACGATTGACAATGATGACGGAATGGTGAAGTTAATCGAGTCATTTGATGATGATTTTACGGGAATCACCTTTTTAAATCTTGTCGACTTTGATGCAAAGTTTGGACACCGGAGAGATCCTAAGGGGTATGGGAGAGCATTAGAAGTTTTTGATAAAACGTTACCAAAGGCATTGGAGAAAATGGCTGATGATGATTTAATGATTATTACGGCGGATCATGGGAATGATCCAACACATCATGGCACAGATCATACACGAGAATATGTGCCATTACTTATTCACCATAAGAATATCAAAGAAGGTAAGGAATTACCTATTCGTCATACATTTGCCGATGTTGGTGCAACAATTGCCGATAACTTCAACATTACCATGCCTGAGAATGGAAATAGCTTTTTAATAGATATTAATGAAGGGTGATTTTAAATGAATCCACTACATATTCAAGAAGCAACAAATTATATCCGTACGCACACATCTATCACTCCAGTCCTTGGTTTAATACTAGGATCTGGACTGGGACAATTAGCAGATGATATTGAAGACAAAGTGGTCATCTCCTATCAAGATATTCCTCACTTCCCGCAATCAACTGTTGCTGGGCATAAAGGACAACTAGTGATGGGTACTTTAAATGGAAAAACTGTGATCGCTATGCAAGGACGCTTCCATTATTACGAAGGCTATACGATGGAGCAAGTTACCTTTCCAGTACTCGTTATGGAGCAGTTAGGAATTGAAACTGTTATTGTTACCAACGCTGCCGGAGGAATCAATAAGGACTTTTCACCAGGTCAACTTATGATTGTTACGGATCATATTAATAATATGGGAACCAATCCTCTACTTGGCCCAAATAACGACGACATTGGTGTTCGTTTTCCAGATATGAGCCAAGCCTATGATAAAAAGCTTATTGAACATGCAGAAACATGTGCCGTAGCATTAGGTATCGATGTGAAAAAAGGGGTATATGTTGGAAATACCGGTCCCGTTTATGAAACACCCGCCGAAGTTAATATGCTTCGCATTCTTGGTGGAGATGCTGTTGGAATGTCAACGGTTCCAGAAGTTACCGTAGCAAGTTATGCTGGAATTCGTGTTTTAGGCATATCTTGTATTTCCAATTTGGCAGCTGGCATATTGGATCAACC
>DATGSG010000084.1:0-7358 GCA_035302925.1 Virgibacillus sp.
AGATACACCTATACCTAATGCTGCGGTTTTCATAATGGCTTGGAAAGCGCCACCAACTGCTGCACCAAGACAAGCCGTAATGAATGGACGTCCAAGTGGAAGCGTAACCCCGTAGAGTAGTGGTTCCCCGATGCCTAAAAACCCAACCGGTAAAGCACCTTTAATAATATTACGCAATCTTTTATTTTTCGTTTTTATAAATATAGCAATTGCGGCCCCAACTTGACCAGCACCAGCCATTGCTAAAATTGTTAATAAGGCTGTGGAACCAGAAGTGTTAATCAGTTCTAGATGGATCGGTGTCAAACCATGGTGCAACCCAACCATAACAAGTGGAAGGAAGAAGCCTGATAGTAATGCACCTGCAGCGACACCACCGACATCTAAGATAACATTGATTCCAGAAGTTATCCCATCAGATAATATACCTGCAACTGGAACGACCGCATAGAGAGAGAAGAAACCTACAGCTAATAGTGTAATGAGCGGGGTAAAGATAATATCAACCGAACTGTGCATGACGGAACGAACGCGTTTCTCTACCCATGTCATTAACCAAGCGGCAAAAATAACACCAAATAATCCACCACGTCCCACGACTAATTCTTCCCCATAAATCGTAATATCTGCAAGGGCTGGATTGAATAAAAATGCACCTGCAATAGCACCAAGTACGGGTGTTCCACCAAACTCCTTTGCCGTATTCCAACCAACTAAGATCGCGAGATACACAAAGATACCGCTTCCAAGAAGGAGAAGAATTTGCATCCATGTCATCGTAGGATCCACACCCGCGTTTTGTGCAAAGTTTGCTCCTCCATTAATCAAGCCAGAAGCAACTAAACCTGGTATAAGTGGAATAAATATATTTCCGATACTACGAAGAAGCATTTTAAATGGTGTTTTATTTTTCTCTTTTATATTTGCTTGGTTTAATCTTGCCTTTTCGTCAAAAGTTAAATTTTCCTCGTCTATCTCTGCTTCCTCTCCAATTGAGAGCCCAACGATATTCCCCATCTTTGCTGCGACCTTATTCACTGTTCCGGGTCCGATTACAATTTGCAATGTGTCATCTTCAATCACACCCATTACCCCATCGATTTTCTTCAAATCATCAATGTTTGCCTGGGCATCATCTTTCAACGCTAATCGCAAACGGGTCATACAATGGGCAATGCGTTGGACATTTTGCTTTCCACCGATACTCTCTAAAATATCTCGGGTGATACGCTCTTCCTTTTTCATTCCAATCCCCTCATTTCCTTTTATATTGAATCTCTAATAAACCCACCTGACATACTCAATTTTTCAACTGCCTCTTCATAAGAACATTGCAGTAAAATCATGACAATCGCTGTCTTAACATGAGAATTTGCCTTTACATAATACTTTCCAGCTGTCTCATAATCTACTTGTGTAGCTTCCATAATAATTCTTTTCGCGCGTTCGACTAATTTTTCATTTGTTGCTTGCACATCAACCATGAGATTTTGATAGACCTTTCCTACACCAATCATCGCTGCTGTTGAAATCATATTAAGGACGATCTTTTGTGCTGTACCCGCTTTCAATCTTGTAGAGCCAGTTAGAACCTCAGGTCCAGTCTCCACCTCAATTGCCATTTCCGCATGTTTACTTATTTCTGCATCTTTATTACAAGAAATGGCTGCGGTACGTGCTTTCTGTTTATTTGCATAGTCTAATGCGCCAATAACATAGGGAGTTCTTCCGCTTGCTGCAATTCCAATGACAATATCTTTATCAGAAATTGCAGCAGACTTCATATCTTGTTCTCCTGCATCCAGACTATCTTCGGCACCTTCAACTGCAGTTGTAAACGCGTTCATTCCACCGGCAATAAAACCTTGAACGGTCTCAGGAGAAACATTAAATGTTGGAACACATTCAACAGCATCAAGTATTCCAAGTCGTCCACTCGTTCCAGCGCCAACATAAATAAGACGACCACCTACTTTAAGAGATTGAATAACAGATTGAACAACCTTTTCGATGTGTGTAAGTTCGTTTGCAATCGCAATGGGAACAGAATGATCCTCGTTGTTCATCGTTTCAAGAATTTGTTTTAATGACATTTCATCAAGTTGCATGGTCTGTTTATTTCTTTCTTCTGTAGAAAGTTTTTCAAGCATTCTATCGCCCCTTTCTATTTTGAATCTACTTTAATTATATCAATACGACATGATATGTCAATTATATAACTATTACAATGAAATTAAATTTCGTTATTAATAAAAAAATAACAAAGCTTTAGAAGTGGGGGGAGATATACCGATTAAAAAACTTTGATGAATTTGATCTTCTGGAACAGAAGTCTCTTAGCGGGAGACGAGTAAAATACATTTAAGATCTTTCATGATTGTAACAACTCTTTAGCTTACTATTCCTCGGTCCATCTGGAGGGGGAGTGGACTTGATTTGGCTATAAGACAAGGTGGAAACCGTGTATCTTTTATTTCCATGGGTGAATTAGTTCCTTTATTCATAAAGCGGTTAAATTCAACTCAATGGTTATACCTTCTTAGATAATGGTCCGTTTGAAGTGGTAAAAAATACAAAACTGTAATTAATAGCATGAGAGTGTATGTGGCTAAAGTATTCTATGAAATTTAAATTACCAATGATCATTGACTTCGTCTCTACAACAGTAATCATTGTCACCTTCGGAAGATCCTGTGGAACTCCTCGGGGGGGCTATGAAGAAACCTTTTTAGATTAAATCTATATGTAGTGATATCCATCACTTGTGGACCCTGTATGTTGTGTTATGGTGGTTAGGAATTAATAAGATACATAATTGAAAAGTCTAAAGGAGAGGTTTGTACATGTTCCAAAATACGAATGACATTATCGAGAAATTCACATCGCCACAAGAAAACAAGCAAACAGATTATCTCAGGCACGAGAATAGTAATTATGTTTATTCCTTACCGCTTTTAAGGCATAATTTAACGAATCATGCAGAGGAGGAATTTCTTTTTAATCACATTCTTCCACCAAAAATTAAAGAATTGTATCATGAAGGAATTGTCTATGTGCACGATAGGCAACTTGCACCATATTGTGTATCCATTAGCTGTATGGACATTGCGACAAAAGGGATTCCATCACTGGCAAAAAATATGATTTCTTCCAAACCAACGAAGCGGATGTCAACTTTATTACGGCATTTCAGTAATGTCGTCACATTAATCTCACAACAGGTCTCAGGTGCAGTCATGTTGGCACAACTATCAACCATTACGGCATCTTATTTGTATGATGAGGAAAATCGTGGCATAACGTATACAGATGAAGACCTCGTTGAATTATTTCAAAGCCTGATCTGGGAACTAAATATGCCACTCAGATCTGGAGCACAGAGTAGCTTTTCTAATATTACATTAGAGTTCGGGAAACCTTCCGAGGAAATAAAGGATGATTATGTCGTCATTGGTGGTGAGACGCTAAATATACAGTATAAGGATATCCCAGAAGCTTACTTTGACCGTATAAATCAAGCAATTATTGATATTATGAAAAATGGGACAGGTAGTGATGGAATTCCTTTTACCTTCCCATTATTAACGGTACAAATCTCTGATCACTTTAATTATCAAAACCCACTATTTATAGAGCTATTGGATAAAATGTATCATTGGGGCGGTGTTTACTTTGAAAACTTTAAAACAAAGCCATTTGAAGACCCTTATTACAAAGCATTAAACCCGCTCATTCAAGCAAAAGATCCAGAAGTAAGCCGAAGCCTTTGCTGTAGGCTGCAAATTAATTTAGAGACACTATCTAAAGCGGGCGGCGGTGTATTCGGATCATCAACAGGTTCCACAGGCGCAGTACAAGTGCTAAATTTAAATATGAATAGGGTACTATTGGAATTCGGACATGATCTGGATCTCCTAAAAATCAAGATACGCGAATACATGGAAATCATGCAGGAAGCTCACATGGAAAAGAGGAAGTGGATTGAACAAAACAAAGAATTGTATCCGACTTTCTTTGCCTACAATAAAAACTTGAAAAACTATTTCAACGTGTTCGCCCTTACCGGTATGAATGAGGGCCTCATAAATATGGGGTATAAATACGGGATGAAGGACAATGCTGGTAAAATGATCGCTCATGAAATAATGCAATACATGACGGAGATTGTGAACGAATTTATCGAGAGAGATAAAGTGGCATGTGGAATTGAATATGCACCTGCTGAAAATGCTGCCATCAAACTTGCTCGCCATGACCTTAAATGGGCAAAAGCAAATGATCGGGAGATCTTCGTACAAGGCGAAGGCGAAAATCCATACTTAACAAGCGGTTGTATGACACCATTCTCTGAAGAGGATTTCCTAGAACAACTGGAAAATAGCGCTGAATTCCAAGGCTATGCTACATCTGGCAGTGTTTTGCACCATTTTCTCGAATCAAAAGTAAAACCAGAAAGTTTGGCAATATACCTGGATAAAATCTTTTCCAAACCGATTAATTATATTACCCTGACACCGACGATTACATCCTGTATGACATGTGGCCAGAAGATTGTTGCGGAAGATGCCAAGAATATTCACCACTGCCCTGTCTGTGAGTCAACAGATATTGCAACATTTAGCAGGGTTATTGGTTATTTGAAAATGATCTCTAGAAATAATATACATGTAGATGACAAAGGATATTATGAAGGGAAATATAACTTCTGGTCGAAAGCAAGAAGACATGATTGGACCATTAGGAAACGGTTGAAAAAAGATGTGTTGAAGGAGGTTGTTCACCGCTAATTAGGCGGTGAACACACAGAATGAAACTATACAATAACTTTATTCGCACATTTACTGACCTGCCTAATCATACGACATTGCTGCTCCATTCATTATCGGGCTGTCCGCTGAAATGTTTCGGTTGCCATAATTATGATGAAATCATTGCCAACACACCAAAGGAATACAAGACGACAGATGAATTATATGATTATCTGAAGAAGAGTGGCTTTTTATTCGATGCCGTTATGTTTAGCGGCGGTGAATTTCTCATTAACCCATTAGACGAGGTACGTGCCCTGCTGCAACAAGTGCGAACACTTTTTGACGGGAAAATAATTGTAACAACAAGCGGAATCTATCACCAAAAGATTCGTACCCTATTTGGAGAACATCTCGTTGATGGCATTCATATTGATATGAAGCTGCCATACCATGTACTGGATGTAAAAGAAGATGCACAGATTTATAAGGACATTATGGGGATCACACCGAGCAAAAAAGTTGTCGAACAATTAATTGCAAGTGTTGACGCAGTGATTGAACATAACTCGATCCTAGACCAAGTACGAACAGTTCGATATCCATTGCTAGATGAGGCATTTTTTACAGAGATAAGGCATTTTGTAGAGAAAAGAAAAGCCTATCATGGGAGCATTGTGCCTTATTTCCTGAATGAATTTGTTTATCCAGGGGGATAATAGTAAATACACAAGTCTCACGGCTCATCCATATATGTACGATAATTGCGAGACTTTTAACATGGGGTACCGGCAGGAAAATGGGCTTAGTGTTGTAAAACTGCCATTTCCTACCGGTACTCCTGTTAGTAAATAATCTATATAACAAAGGAAATGAAATAATGAAAACTAATATGCTCCATCTACCAAGTTTTAAGATTAATGGTGGTTCAGTTTGGGGATGAAAAACACCTGCTCAAAACTGCTCTAAACATAAAATGAAATTCGAGAATGGATTTTATAAGTTGGAAGTCATTCAATATTATGACGTCGATCAGGATGAACTTCTTGGAATCGGAGAAAGAGATATTTTGTTCAACTTCATTGAGACATCAGCTATTAAGCCAAGTGTGAGAACTTTTTTGGTGTACATATTAAGTTGCTTAGATAAACGGGGGATTACAAAAGTTTGCCAGATCATCAGTTTTCCTTTTTATTTAGTTGTTCTAAAATGGCATCATATAGTTTTCCGGTTTCCAGAAAACGATCTCCAATTTCTTCAGTTCCGATGACAACTGAGATGAAACGGCTCCCATCAATTAGAACAGTCCCGGTAAACCCATAGCCCGCATCACTCGTAAATCCTGTTTTCAATCCATCCACCCCTGGAAAAGTTACATCGATATTCAGGAAATTATTTTCTGTTCCAGGTAGCATCCAATTTGAACTCTTATATGCATTTTCCAGGACGGTAAACTTAGTTAGTTTAGTCATATTTAAAAGATCGGGATATTGGTCAATAATATATCTAGTAAGTGTAGCCAAATCTTTTGCTGACATTTTATTATAATCATTGATTGAACCAGAAGAATGATAATTTAGCAGATCGTGATTCGTCAACCCTGTGCTGTTGACAAAACTCGTGTCATTCAGTTTTATTTTTTTTGATTTCTCATTCATTAATTTTACAAATTCCTTTTCACTTCCGGCAACAGCTTCCGCTAAAGCAATTGTCGCTCCGTTCGCCGATGTTACAGCCATCGCATGAAATAATTCTCGAACGGAATAAGATTGATTTTTCTTTAGTTTTATCGATGCATATCCAGGCTGATGGGAAATCATGTGGGCATAGTCACTGATCGCCACAGAATCGTTCCAATCAAGGAGCTCTGCATCAATTGCCTCAAGTACAAGGAGTTCCGACATTATTTTAGACATACTCGCAACACCTTTTGATTCGTTGCTATTTTTTTCATAAAGAACTTCTCCGTTCCCAGCATTTATTAAAATGGCAGAATCCGCCTGAAGAGTTAAATCGCGAATCGGTTCAAAGCGATATCGATCAGGAACTGTTTTAGGAGAAGGGGAGTTCCTCACTTCTGAATGTATACCTTGTCCTGATTGTCTATGATCAAAAACGGTATGTATCTGACAAGCAGTTGCGAATAATAATGTGACTAACATGATTAATAACTTGAATTGTTTCATCGTATCCTCCAAAAAGTGATAAATCTTATCCACCTAAATCGTTTTTTAGTACAGGCGGGCTCATTTTAATGGTAATTATCTAAACTCACTCCGCAAATGAATGACTACTTGTATGATCTACCATTTTTAAAAGCTTTATATGATGAGATTTACAATAAAGTATAGCCTATTTGACTATTAAAATAAACCTGTGTATTAATATGAGAGTCTGTCAAGTATTTACGGGAACTATTCTCACCTTCGATTTTTTTAACAATATTTCTTTTTAAAAACTAACTAATTGTAAACCTAAACTTGTAGCATTAAATCTGAATATAACATACCTGAGGTTATAACCGTTGATTTCCGCTACAGGCGGATGCTTTCCGCGGGCACGGCTTCAGCCTCCTCGGAAGAAAACCACTTCCTGCGGGGTCTTCAGACT